>NZ_JAFBDW010000009.1 GCF_016908415.1 Caldicoprobacter guelmensis | reverse complement strand
TGGTCTTTTCAAATTCCAGAATTACAATAAAATGGAAAAACGTTGATTCCTTATTACAAAAAATTTATACTGGAAATTAGATGCGAAATTTCTGCAAAAATGTTAAGAATGTTGACATCACATTAAATTTGATATATGAATATATTAGAATTCCAGGTAACCGGAGGCGTTGGTATTGGAAAAACGAATACACGACGAATTGAATATCCTCAAAGATATAATAATAAACACAGTTCCTGTGGAGCAAATATTCTTGTTTGGCTCTTATGCAAACGGTGTACCACATGAGGATTCAGATCTGGATATTTATGTGGTAATGCCAGAGGATGCAAAAATTAGAGAAATTGATGCAATGAGGTTAATTTATAGAGCAATTCGGGATAAAAAAACAATGCCTGTGGATATAATAGTGAGCAAAAAAAACAAGTTCGATGAACGCAAGTCCACTCCTTCTATTGAGCGGCAAATAGCACGAGAAGGAGTGGTGCTGTATGGATAGCCGAGCACGCGCACAAGAATGGCAAAGACTTGCGGAATTAGATTTAAGATGCGCTGAACACTTACTAAAGATGCATCCTATTCCTATCGAAATTATTTGTTATCACTGCCAGCAATCTGCCGAGAAATATCTTAAAGGGTATCTTGTCTTGCATGGCATAGATCCTCCAAAAATCCATGATTTAAATGAATTGTGCAAGCTCTGTATAAAAATATCCGACACTTTTGTAAGTATAGCCGATCAGTGTTCCGACCTAACTGCTTATGGTGTTCAACCGAGGTATCCAATGGAAGTGGTGTTAGAAGAAAAGGATATGCGGCAGGCGTTGAAGAGCGCGAAAATAATTAGAGATTTTGTCTTAAATCTTGCGCCGGAAATGATATCCGAAAAATTATAGCAAAGCTATAAAAACGGAGGTATTTTTATGGATGCTGAGGCCATGCAGTATGTAGAGCAGTTAAACGATGACGATGTAAACGTCAGATTGGGAGCTTTAAAGGCTCTGATGCAAGAAGTGCGAGAGGGGAAAATAGAAAAACCTCGTCAGGGCGATGATGTCAACAATCACATACACACTACATATTCCTTTTCACCCTATTCTCCTACAAAGGCCATATGGATGGCTTACACAGCAGGGCTTAAGACCGCTGGAATTATGGACCACGACTCGATAAGCGGGGCCAGGGAGTTCATTGAAGCGGGGAAGATTGCAGGCATTGCAACCACGATAGGGGTTGAATGCCGTGCTGACTTTTCAAACACCCCTTTGAATGGCAGGAGGATCAACAACCCAGATCAAAAGTCGGTTGCGTATGTGGCCATACACGGTATTCCCCATACTCAGATTGGTGCGGTGGCAGACTTTTTTGTCCCCTATGTCAAGGAGAGGAATAAGCGAAATGCCCTGATGGTGGACAGGATCAATGAGATATTTGAGCCGTTTGGCATTTACCTAAGCTTTGAGCAGGACGTGGTGCCGTTATCGAAAAGCCATGAAGGTGGAAGCATAACCGAGCGCCACCTGTTGTATGCCCTGTCGCTCAAGCTGGTAAGTAAATTCGGCAAGGGGAAGCCTTTGGTTGATTTTTTGGTAGAAGAGCTAAAGCTGGAGGTAAGTCCGAGGGTGGCGGGATACTTGCTAGATGTGCACAATCCCTTTTATGAATATGACTTGCTGGGGGCTTTAAAGAGCGATTTGGTGCCGCGGTTTTATATCGATGCCACGAAAGAATGCCCTGATATAAGGGAAGTGGTGGAGCTTGCAAGGAGCATAGGTGCTATTTTGGCTTACGCGTATTTGGGCGATGTGACCGATTCGGTTACCGGCGACAAGAGAAGCCAGAAGTTTGAAGACGATTACCTTGAGCTGCTGTTTGAGGTGATAAGCCAGCTGGGTTTTAATGCGGTGACCTACATGCCTTCGCGAAACACGCTGCAGCAGCTTAAGAGGGTAAAGTCATTATGCGAAAAATACGGCTTTTTCCAGATAAGCGGGGAGGATATAAATTCTCCCAGGCAGCCGTTTGTGTGTACCCATTTGAGAGACGAGGAGTTTAAAAATCTCATAGATGCCACATGGGCTTTGATCGGACATGAAAGGATGGCCACCCTTGATATAGCTAAGGGAATGTTTTCGCCGGACATTGTGCGCAGACATCCTGACCTCAACGAGAGGATCGAGATATACAAGAAGATTGGCCAGGGATTGGACAGCGGCGATGCTTTATAATTGCAATTTTTACTTTGAAGTTTACCTGAAGTTTAAAGGTGTGATAAGTCCACTTAAATTTGCTGAGGGGAGGACGTCTAAATAAAGGGAACGGCTTTAAAAAGTCGTTCCCAATTTTTATTTTTATATGTAAATGCCATACTATATAACCAGTTAATGCATAGTGAGTTTAATGGGTTGTTGGGAATACTACTAATACGAATCAACTATTGAAGAAATGCCGCATATAATGTTTACCGAGAATTGGCTTAGGTCAAGGGATTTAGATGGAGGGAGTGATGCGATGCGGCTTTTTTCCATTGGTTTTGAAGGATACAACCTTGGCCTTATGGATTCGGTTATAAAGAAGATGGAGGATATAAGGTTTCAAGGGTTTAAGATTGAAGAGAGGAAAGCAGGTAACCTGCTGTTTATAAATTATATCGTAAACGAGCTGGAAAATGAATCGTTGAGACAATTGAGGGATGTCTTGAAATGCCGTATTGCCGATATATTATCTGATTTTATAGTAAATGATTTACAGCATAGGTTGGTAAACAAGATTATAGAAGACGAGTACTATTATTTTGAAACTGAAGATAGAGAACAGATCAAGCAGGAAGTGTTAAATGCCGTATTTAAAGGTAGTGGCTCCCAAAGCTTGTTTGGTCAGTTCAAGCAAAAATGGCATGGCTTTGTAAAGCAGCGGATTTTGGAACATATGGATACCCATAATGAGCTCATCGTAGAGGGTTTTATACGGTTTAGATTAAAGGACTTCATGAAAGAACTCATAGAGACCGTCGATAAGATGGTGGAAGAAGTTTTAATAGAAAGGGAGTACAATGAGTTTATCAAGCTGCTCAGGTATTTTGTGGAAATCCAGGAGCCAAAGGTGAGGGAGGTTCACATTCTTGTGGATGATGACAAAAAATATATACTGCTGGACGATAGCATGAGGGTGATAAACAATGACATATTGAAGGAGCTTGCCAGGGAGATATCCGATACCGAGATGACCTATGATGACCTGCTGATAAGCTCTCTGATAACCATTGCGCCCAGCAAGATCACCATACATGGATATGAAAAAATAAAGAATACCGAGCTTTTGAATACCATAAATAAGGTTTTTAAGGGCAAAGTGGTGATGAGCCAAGAGGGATTGTATCCGCAGAATTGAAAAACCGGGGCTTGACTTGCTTGTGGTCCTGGCCTATAATAACTCCAAAAGGAGTTGAAGTCTACAACTTACATGCAATGATGAGGAAGAGTAGGCTGGAAACCGGTGATAGAGAAGGGATGCCTGAGGCTGGAAGCATTCCGCACTAGGTCCAGTTGAAGACCACCCTTTGAGCATGGCGGTTGGCTCCGTTAACGGCCAGTGGAGGTGGGTCCTGATTTTGGGACCAAGAAGGGTGGAACCGCGGGTAGCCTCTCGTCCCTTGAAGGGATGGGAGGTTTTTTAATTGTCTACATAAAGTAGCGTTGGTTTTGTGTAATTTTGACGTGGCAATGGGTTTAAATAAATACTTACAAAAAAATACTCACAATATTTATACGAAAGGATGAATGAGTTATGGTGAATGTGGTGCTGAAAGACGGCTCGGTAAGGCAGTATCCTGAAGGGACGGCCATAGCGGATATAGTAAACGATATAAGCAAGAAGCTGGCAAAATCGGCTGTGGCTGCTCAGGTGAATGGGCGCACCGTTGACCTGTCGGCAAAGGTATATGAGGATTGCAATCTCAACATCCTGACTTTTGACGATGATGAGGGTAAAAAGGTTTTCTGGCACACATCATCGCACATCATGGCGCAGGCCGTGAAAAGGCTGTTTCCGGACGCAAAGCTGGCCATTGGGCCTGCAATAGACAACGGGTTTTATTATGACTTCGATGTGGAAAAGCCTTTTTCGCCTGAAGATTTGCAGGCCATCGAAGAAGAGATGAACAGGATAGTCGAAGAGGATTTGACCCTTGAGAGGTTTGTGCTGCCTCGGGAGCAGGCCGTTGAGTTCATGAAGGAGAGAGGCGAGCTCTATAAGGTGGAGCTCATTGGGGATATACCGGAGGAGGCCGAGATTTCGTTCTACAAACAGGGAGATTTCGTGGACCTGTGCAGCGGTCCGCACCTTCCCTCTACAGGTATGGTCAAGGCCATAAAGCTGCTCAGCGTGGCCGGTGCTTACTGGCGCGGCGATGAGAAAAACAAGATGCTGCAGCGGATATACGGAGTCTCTTTCCCTAAAAAGAGCCAGCTGGATGAGTATTTGCAGCGCCTGGAGGAGGCAAAGAAGAGAGACCACAGAAAGCTGGGTAAGGAGCTAGACCTCTTCAGCCTCCATGAGGAGGGGCCGGGGTTCCCGTTCTTCCATCCAAAGGGCATGATCATTCGCAATATCCTTGAGGATTTCTGGAGGAAAGAACACTACAAGAGGGGTTATCAGGAGATAAAGACGCCCATAATATTGAACCGCGACCTGTGGGTTCGCTCAGGACACTGGGACCATTACCGTGAGAACATGTATTTCACCAAGATTGATGGCGAGGATTATGCCATAAAGCCCATGAACTGCCCAGGCAGCATGATCCTTTATAAGCGTAAGGTGCACAGTTACCGGGAACTGCCCCTTAGGGTAGCCGAACTGGGACTTGTCCACAGGCATGAGCTTTCGGGCGTGCTGCACGGCCTGATGCGGGTGCGCTGTTTTACGCAAGACGATGCCCATATCTTTATGCTGCCAGAGCAGATCAAGGACGAGATACTGGGCGTCATTGACCTGGTGGATTACTTTTACGGCATATTTGGGTTTAAGTACCATGTGGAGCTGTCCACAAGGCCAGAGAGCTCCATGGGTTCTGACGAGGACTGGGAGCGGGCTACCAACGCTTTAAGGGAGGCCCTTGAGGCAAAGGGCCTTGAGTACAAGGTCAATGAGGGGGACGGGGCTTTTTATGGGCCCAAGATTGACTTCCACCTTGAAGACAGCATAGGCAGAACGTGGCAGTGCGGTACCATCCAGCTGGATTTCCAGATGCCTGAGAGGTTTGATCTCACCTATGTTGGGCCGGATGGCGAGAAACATCGTCCGGTTATGATACACCGGGTGGTGTTTGGAAGCATTGAGCGGTTTATAGGAATACTTATAGAGCACTTTGCTGGTGCCTTCCCCACATGGCTGGCGCCGGTACAGGTACGCCTGCTCACCATTACCGATAGGACCAACGCTTATGCCGAGGAGATAGCTCAAAAGCTGAGGGATGCTGACATCAGAGTGGAGACCGACTTGAGAAACGAGAAGATAGGCTTCAAGGTGAGGGAGGCACAGCTGGAAAAGATTCCGTATATGCTTGTTCTGGGCGACAAAGAGCAGGAAAGTGGCACAGTGGCTGTGCGGGCACGTGGCAGGGGAGACCTTGGTGCCATGTCGCTTGAACAGTTTATGAATATGATTTTGGAGGAAATTCGTACCAAATCTATAAATTGAAGCGCTTTCACGGACGCTTCAGCAGTTAAAAAGGCAGCTGATCTGCCTTTTTAACTTTTTGGCTGGTTGTTATTGACAAATCAGTTTATATGCTTTAGAATTTATACGTATAAATAAACCAGGTTATGTTCGATACTCTATCGGACCAGGAGAGCATACTTCTTTAAAAATAGCGCATTTCAACCTATTTACGGCTCCATTTATACGTATAAATTAATGTCAAAGAATAATTTATACGTATAAGTGCATGAGGGGGTAATGGAGGAGGATTAATAGGACGAAAAAATGGATGATAAGTATTGGCTGGCAACGCGGTATCAGGAGTATAGCTGCAAAAGAAGGCGTAAATTTACATCATTTAGAAGGGAGGGAGAGCGCGTATTTACCATCTTGAGGAAGGTGGTCTGGTACGCAGGTAAAATATGAGGAAGAAAAAGTCGGTTTCAAGCAAGGATGTAGCCAGGGAGGCCGGTGTTTCCCAGGCTACGGTGTCGTATATACTCAACAATGTAAAGGGAATAAAGATAAGGCCCGAGACCCGGCAGGCCGTATTAGACGCCATAAAGAAGCTCAATTATCACCCTGACCAGATTGCCAGAGGAATGAAGCTTAAGAGGTCGATGTCGGTGGGCGTAGTCACCGACAGAAATGTCACCAATTTCTATTTTATGAAGACCTTAGAGGGTATCAGGGATGGGCTTCAGGCCCACAACTATTCAGTAAGCCTGCTGTTTAACAAGTATGAGTCCATACAGGAAGCCGAGTTTATAAAGTATTACAACTCCAACAGGATCGACGGCATAATCTTTGCTTTCGCTTCTATATCCGATGAGGACATGGCATATATGGACAGCATGGGCATCCCTTATGTGATGGTCAACACCTATTCCTCCGGAAAAGATGTGGGCGAGGTATGTACCGACCATTTAGCCCACATCCAGGAGGTCATAGGGTATTTTAAATCCAAGGGGGTCAAGTATATAGCCTATGCCGGCCCCGTTCCGCGGCGTGCCAATGATAAAAGGCTTGAGGCTTTTAAAGAAGCCATGGTCTTGCACGGATACCAGGTTAAAGATGACCGTATAGTTTTGGGAGGACAGGATAACGGTGAGGTATGCAGGGCCATAATGGAATTGCTTGAGGGCAGGGATTCCCGTCCTGATGCTATACTTGCCGCTTCTCCAAGGTTTGGGATGTTGACCGTAAAGTCGTGCCACATGCTGGGCATAAGGATCCCCCAGGATGTCAGGATTGTAGCTGTGGGTTCCTCCAACTTTTTCGAGCTCATTTACCCTACCCTCTCCTCCATTGAACTACCCCTTTATGACATGGGTTTAAAGGCCGCCGAGATGGTCCTTAAAGCCATTGACGATGGAAGCATAGCTCCCACCATTGTATTGCCTTCGGAATTTGTCATCAGGGAGTCGTCTTAAGGAGTAAGCTTAAAGGGGATTTTTTGGTAATTTTGTAGGGCTGATGAAGGTCTTATTGTGCTATTTTGAGAGGTATATTGGCTTTTCCAAGAGTTGGTGTAGGGGGTATTAGCGGTTGAACGTTGCCAATGGCTGTCAATTTGAGTTTGCTGTGAAAAAGTGTGTTGCTTTTTACGTAAATTAATCAGGCTCTGGTAACGATCAAAATGCGCGGCAGCTTCTATAAGGAACTGCGTGACGCCGCCACAAATAGACGCAAGTAGAAAGGAGGTAAGAGCGCATTCCTCTCTATCTTGAGAAAGAGGGAGTATTCTGCGCTCGGCTATCATGAAAACTGCGCAGCTTCTATGGGAGTTTATAAAGCAGTTCAAATGGAGCTATATAATAGGTATAATTGTCCTGTTTATCACATCATTTATATCTTCCATGATACCCAAGATAATGGGTTATGTGACCGACAGCATCAACGACAGGATGCCTGCCTCGGTTACCAATAAATACCTGCTTATTTTGGTGGCCGCTACTGTGGCGGTATTCATACTGAGGTTTACATGGAGGTACTTCCTGGTGGGCAGCAACAGATACCTCGAGTGCTATTTAAGAGAGAAGCTGTTTGCCCATATGCAGACGCTCCCGGTTTCCTTTTATGACAACAACAAGACGGGCGACCTCATAGCCTATGCCATAAACGACATACAGGCCATAAGGAGGGTTTTTGGCTTTGGTCTCACTTCAATACTGGATGGCCTTGTGGTTAACACCATATCAATCATCATCATGGTAAGGACCATAAATCCCGTATTGACGTTGATGGCCATTGCGCCTGCGCCCATCATAGTTATGGTCATATACCTTTTACGGAAGAAGATCAGGGAGAGGTTTGGTGCGGTACAAAAAGCTTTTGCCCAAATATCCGGCAAAGTCCAGGAGAACATATCAGGCATCAGGGTGATAAAGGCCTTTGCACAAGAAGAGGAAGAGGTTCAAGATTTCTTAAGATACAACCAGGCACGGGTTGATACGCAGATGAGCCTCACCAGGGTGTCTGCCGTGCTGGGGCCGGTGACCCAGCTGGCTTTTGGCATAAGCACCGTGCTGTTTATCATATACGGCAGCGGGCTGGTGGCAAAGGGTATAATATCCCTGGGAGACTACGTGGCTTTTAGCTCATATATCATGGTGATCATGGGTCCTATTGTGAGCATAGGCAGGATTATAGAGGTGTGGCAGAGAGGGTTGGCCTCCATTCAGCGGCTTGACAGGATATTTTGCCATAGGAGCGAGAAAGATGCCGAGAACGCGCTGGCTACCGTCTCCCTTTTTGGCTTAAACGACAGGTCAGATGATGATTTGCCAGCGATTGAAAGGCTGAAAGGAGACATTGTAATAAAGGATTTAACTTTTGCCTATCCGGGTACCGACAAAAAGGTGCTGCAAGACATCAATCTGGAGATAAAAGAAGGTCAAACCCTGGGCATATTAGGCAAAACTGGAAGCGGCAAGACCACGCTGGTCAATCTCCTTTTGAGGCTGTACGAGGTTGAAGATGGGCACATATTCATAGGAGGAAGGGATATAAACCACATACCGCTTAAAGTGTTGAGGGAAAACATAGGTTATGCTCCCCAGGACAATTTCCTTTTCTCCACCACCATAAAAAGCAACATCGAGTTTTTCAAGCCCGTATATGATGATGGCCAGATCGAACAGGCTGCCAGGCTGGCCGGCATATACGATGAAATAATGTCTTTTCCCGATGGTTTTGATACCGTCGTGGGTGAACGCGGGGTGACCTTATCAGGCGGTCAGAAGCAGAGGGTCTCTATAGCCAGGGCCATAGTCAAAGACCCCGCTATACTCATTTTGGATGACAGCTTATCGGCTGTGGACACAAAGACCGAACAAAAGATTTTAGAAAACCTCAAAAATGTGCTGAAAGGGCGTACTGGTATAGTGATATCCCACCGGGTTTCGGTGGTGAGGTACTGTGACCAAATCATATTTATGGATGAAGGGCGGATCATCGAAAGAGGTACCCATGAGGAGCTTATGAGGCTTAAAGGTGCTTATTATAACCTGTACATCTCTCAAATGGAGCAGGTTGAAGATAACCTGTTGTGTGCAAGGGGGTAATTTTAAAATGGATTATAGAATTGATAGCGAATATTCTCTGCGTAGGGACAAAAAGGCTTTGGTTTTAAGGCTTCTTGGGTATTTTAAGCCCTATTTACCGCTTCTGGCCTTGAATATACTGTTTGCGTTTTTGATAAACGGCGCCACCATTGTAAAGCCGTATATCATAAAGCGCATCATAGATGACTATCTGGCTGTCAAGATATATGCGCCCGACGTCTTTGTGCGCATGGGGCTTTTGTACATGGCAGTCGTGCTTGTGGGGTGTGGGCTGACATACTCTCAAACCTATATACTCACTTATATCGGCCAAAAGATAATGTACGACATAAGAAATCAGCTTTTTACCCATATACAGAACATGTCGATGAAGTTCTTTGACCGAAACTCATCGGGAAGGATACTCACTAGGGTGACAAACGATGTGGAGGCTTTAAATGAGATATTTTCGGGCGTTCTGGTCAATTCCCTGAAAGATATAATCATGATTTTAGGGATCGTGGCCACCATGTTTGCCATGGATGCTTACCTTGCGCTCATCAGCATGTGCAGCATTCCCATGATAGTCTTGGTCACTATAATTTACAGAAGGGCGGCTCGAAAGAACTTCATAAGGATGAAGGCGCTCATAGGCAGGATAAATGGCTTTTTGGCTGAAAACATATCCGGCATGAAGCTGGTCCGCATATTTAACAGGGAAAAGGAAAAGCTTAAAGAGTTTCAAAGGCTGGATAAGGAGTATTTTGACACCAGCCTCAGGGAAGTGGTTTTAAACAGCCTGGGCAGGCCCATCATAGAGGTCATAAATACCTTGGTCATTGCACTCATGATATGGTATGCCAGCGGCAGGATCACAGGCGGACACCTGGAAATCGGCATACTTTACGCATTTATAACCTACATCAAGCAATTTTTTGCCCCCATCAACGAGATTGCAGAATTCTATACCTCCATACAGTCGGCTTTGATTTCGGCAGAGCGCATATTCGATTTGCTGGATACCCGTGAGTTTTTAGAGGACATGGAAAAAGGAAAGCATGTCAAGCGCATCAGGGGAGAGATCGAGTTTAAGAACGTGTGGTTTGCATACGACGATGAAAACTGGGTGCTGAAGGACGTCAGTTTTAAGATCAATCCCGGGGAGACGGTAGCCTTTGTAGGAGCCACCGGGTCTGGGAAGTCCACCATCATAAGCCTTATGGCCAGGTTTTACGATATACAAAAGGGGAAGATATTGATAGACGGGATGGACATACGGGAGTACAACTTGAGGGATTTGAGGCGACAGATAGCGGTGGTGATGCAGGATGTGTTCCTGTTTTCAGGAGATATCAAGTCAAATATACGTTTGAGGAACAGCTCCGTAACTGACGAGGACATCGTGCGGGCAGCCAGGCTGGTTTGCGCCGATAGGTTTATCGAGTCCCTGCCCAATAAATATGATGAAGAGGTAAAGGAGAGGGGCTGTACCTTCTCTGCTGGACAGAGGCAGCTCATCTCCTTTGCCAGGGCGGTGGCCTTTAACCCTGCCGTGTTTGTGCTTGATGAGGCCACGGCCAACATCGATACCGAGACCGAGATGGCCATTCAACAGGCCATGGCCAATATATCGGGTGGAAGGACCACCATCATCATAGCCCACAGGCTTTCCACCATAAGGAATGCCGATAAGATCATAGTGATTGACAAGGGCAGGATAAAGGAGATCGGCACCCATGATGAGCTGCTCAAAAAAGGAGGCCTGTATAGGCAGCTTTACGAGAAACAGTTTGCGTACCAGAATATCGCCTGATGGTTTAAATCAAAATTCTGCTATTCTTTATATTTTTTTTATGCTTTTGATGGAATTATTGATGCCAATTTGACCAAAGGTTGTGATATATAATCTCAACGAACAAAATGATGATTATATTATGTGTTATGTTAGTTTGCGATGTAAATATTGTTGATAAAAGTCATGAAGGGGTTTTTGTTGTGTGTAAAGGAGTGAGGGATTTTGGTAGTGTTTTGGAGAGTTTGCGTAAGTTATTTAGGTTATAGGGTTTCGTTTGTATGATTTACTTATAAAAAGGTTGAATGTTTAGACAATATTTAATAAGAGGATTGTTTAGGAAGATTGTTTGTTAAATTATGGAGAAGAATAACCTCCTTTATCTCAAAGGGGATGTGATGAAGATATGGATGTAGAGTTAATAGGAGGAGTCGTTGTATCTATCGGATTACTTCTTTATCTTGTATATGCATTATTGAAGGCGGAGGATTTATGATTATGGATATTTTTATGGATATGGTGCAGGTAGTGGTTTACGTTGTGTTTCTTGTTGTATTGACAATACCATTAGGGGTATACATGAAAAGGGTCTTTAACGGTGAGCATACATTTATGGACTTTATAATGAGGCCGATAGAAAAAGTGGTGTATCGATTTACTGGTGTTGATGAAAGAGAAGAAATGGATTGGAAGAAGTATGCATTATCGTTATTGACATTCAATTTAATAGGTATAGTAGTGCTTTTCTTTATACAGATACTTCAAGGATATTTGCCTTTTAATCCACAAGGGTTTAGTGCTGTGAAACCGGACGTGGCTTTCAACACGGCAGTCAGCTTTGTGACTAATACCAACTGGCAAGCTTATGGTGGAGAGTCTACCATGAGCTATTTTACCCAAATGGTAGGGTTAACGGTTCAAAACTTTGTGTCGGCTGCCACTGGTATGGCGGTGGCAATAGCGTTAATACGAGGTATTGTTAGACAAAAAGCAACGACAATAGGTAATTTCTGGGTTGACCTTACGCGCAGCGTGTTGTGGGTTTTATTGCCATTGTCGTTGGTATTGGCTATCGTTCTTGTATCTCAAGGTGTTATACAAAATTTAAGCCCCTATAAGACAATAAAGACTCTAGAAGGTGCAGATCAAACCCTTCCCATGGGCCCTGTGGCATCCCAGGAGGCAATTAAAGTACTAGGTACCAATGGTGGTGGTTTTTTCAATGCCAATTCAGCGCATCCGTTTGAAAATCCTACTCCATTTAGTAACTTCCTTGAGATGTTGGCTATATTTTTAATACCTTCTGGGTTAACATATATGTTTGGGAAGATGGTAAATGACGCCAGGCAAGGCTGGGCTATTTTTGAGGCTATGCTTTTGCTATTTCTCATGATGTTCGGTATACTTTACGCATCAGAAAGGGCAGGCAACCCCATAATAGCGAATATGGGAATAAGCGGGTCTACTGCTATGGAAGGAAAAGAAGTGCGGTTTGGTATAGTCAACTCAGCGTTGTTTGCTGCCGTAACTACCGCTGCATCCTGTGGTGCGGTAAATGCTATGCACGATAGCCTCACGCCCCTGGGAGGATTAGTGCCCATGTTGCAAATGATGTTAGGTGAGGTGATATTTGGTGGCGTCGGGTCGGGCTTATATGGAATGCTTATGTTTGTCCTTCTGACTGTATTTATAGTAGGGCTTATGGTAGGGCGTACTCCGGAATATATTGGCAAAAAGATAGAATCGCGGGAGATGAAGATGGTCACTTTGGCCGTATTAATACCAGCGGCGGCAATACTCGTGGGAAGTGCATTGGCTGTTTCGATTAAAGCAGGTACATCCTCCATACACAATCCGGGACCTCATGGATTGAGTGAGATACTTTATGCTTTTGCTTCAGGTGCTGGCAATAATGGCAGCGCTTTTGCGGGGCTAAAGGCTAATACGCCTTTTTACAATATGGCTGTGGCTTTTGCGATGTTAATTGGACGTTTTGGAGTAATATTGCCTGTTCTAGCTATAGCGGGGAGTCTTGCAAGTAAGAAGAAGATTCCCGCCGGACCAGGTACATTTCCTACTACAGGTTTGTTGTTTGTGGCATTGCTGGTAGCTGTGGTGCTGGTTGTGGGTGCATTGACCTTTTTCCCGGCGTTAGCGTTAGGACCTATCGTTGAGCATTTGTTGATGCAATCAGGTAAATTATTCTAAAAAGAGGGATAAAATATGGTACGCAAGGGAAATGACGACAAGAATGTAATGTTCTTTGGGTTGACTCGGCCAATGTTCAAAGAGGCCATAAAAGATTCCTTTCGTAAAATAAACCCCAAAAAACAAATCCATAATCCTGTCATGTTTGTTGTGGAAATAGGTGCCCTGTTGACCACAGGAATAGTATTAAAGAATATATTTACTATGGGGGTGTTGTCGGTATTTTTTGATTTGCAGATAGCTACATGGCTGTGGTTTACGGTTATATTTGCCAACTTTGCCGAAGCAGTGGCAGAGGGCCGTGGAAAAGCACAAGCTGCAGCCTTACGTAAGACGCGCCAGGATATCATGGCGAAAAAGATTCTTGCTTCAGGCAAGATAGAAATAGTTCCTGGGACTTCTCTGCGAAAAGGTGATATTGTGTTAGTGGAAACAGGGGATACAATACCAGGGGATGGAGAAGTCATAGAAGGTATTGCATCTGTGGATGAAAGCGCCATAACAGGTGAGTCGGCGCCTGTGATAAGGGAATCAGGCGGCGATCGCAGTGCGGTCACGGCAGGTACCAAGGTCATCTCTGATTGGATAAAAGTTAAGATATTATCAGACCCAGGAGAAAGTTTCCTCGATCACATGATAAGCCTTGTAGAAGGTGCAAAGCGTCAAAAAACGCCAAATGAGATTGCATTGAATATACTTTTGATAGGCCTTACAATAATATTCTTGTTAGTTACCGTCACATTGGAAGCTTACGCGATTTATTCTGGGATACGGGTATCTGTACCTACTTTAATAGCTTTGTTGGTATGTCTTATACCTACTACAATTGGGGGACTTTTGAATGCTATTGGTATTGCCGGAATGGACAGGTTGATTAAAAAGAATGTGTTAGCGATGTCGGGGCGCGCAGTTGAAGCCGCGGGCGATGTGGACGTACTTTTATTGGACAAGACTGGGACTATTACTCTTGGCAATCGAATAGCTACCGAGTTTATTCCAGCCCCGGGGGTAAAGGCTGAAGAATTGGCGGATGCTGCTCAATTAGCATCGTTGTCTGATGAGACGCCAGAAGGCCGCAGTATAGTAGTGCTGGCCAAAAAGCAGTATGGCTTAAGGGGAAGAGACCTTTCAAATATGAAGGCAAATTTTATACCATTTAGTGCCAAAACGCGCATGAGCGGTATAAATTTGCAGGGTCGTGAAATCCGTAAAGGGGCAGCGGATGCCATTGAAGCGTATGTGCGTTTCAAAGGAGGTAAGATGCCAGAAGAAGTGAAAGCAATTGTGGAAAGGGTAGCCAAAAATGGGGGTACGCCGCTGGTGGTAGCCGAAGGTGCCAAAGTGCTGGGGGTTATTTATCTCAAGGATGTGGTAAAGGGTGGCATAAAAGAGAGGTTTGCCGAGCTGAGGCGTATGGGCATAAAGACCGTTATGATTACTGGTGATAACCCTCTTACTGCTGCAGCTATTGCGGCTGAAGCTGGAGTGGATGACTTTTTAGCGGAAGCTACTCCTGAAATGAAGTTGAAGCTGATAAAGGATTACCAAAATCAGGGACATGTTGTAGCTATGACGGGTGATGGTACTAATGATGCACCGGCTTTAGCACAAGCTGATGTGGGTGTAGCCATGAATTCAGGTACTCAGGCTGCAAAGGAAGCTGGGAATATGGTGGATCTTGACAGTAACCCCACAAAGCTCATAGAGATAGTGGAAACAGGCAAGCAGCTTTTGATGACCCGCGGTGCGCTTACTACTTTTAGCATAGCCAACGATGTTGCAAAATACTTTGCTATAATACCATCTGTATTTGCCAGCGCTTATCCGGTTTTAGAGAGACTAAATATAATGCATCTTGCTACTCCTAGGAGCGCTGTGCTTTCAGCCATTATATTTAATGCCCTTATCATTATAGCGCTTATCCCTCTTGCCTTAAGAGGTGTTAGTTATAAGCCTATAGGAGCAGCAGGTATACTAAAAAGGAATATACTTATATATGGATTAGGTGGGTTTATTGTTCCTTTTGTAGGAATAAAGATTATTGACTGGATAGTCGTTGCTTTAGGGTTAGCTTAAACAGGATATTCTGTGCTATAATTGTAACGAGTTATAGAAGAAAGGATGACAAATGTGAAAAGGCAGGCCTTGACCGCGTTGTTGATGGTTGTAATTATGACCGTCATTGGAGGGGTTGTATACCCGCTAATGGTTACAGGAATTGCCCAGATAATTTTCCCATACCAGGCGAATGGAAGTATGGTTATAAAAGACGGCCGAGTGGTAGGTTCAAAATTGATAGGTCAGAATTTTACCAGTGTGGGATATTTCCATGGCCGACCATCGGCGGCAGGTAAGGGTTATGATGCAACTTTGTCGTCAGGTTCTAACTTAGGGCCTACTAATAGGATTTTGATTGATGAGATAAAGAAGCGAGCCGATTTGATTCGGAAGGAAAATAGGCTGCCTGCGGATGCTTTAGTGCCATCAGACTTGGTAACAGCTTCTGCCAGTGGGCTAGACCCGGATATAAGCGTTGAAGCGGCTTATTTGCAAGTACCTCGCATAGCTAAAGTTTGGGGTATCTCTGAAGCAGTGTTGAAAAGGCTCATCGATACTCACATAAAAAGAAGGCAATTTGGAATATTGGGTGAAGAAAGGGTGAATGTACTAGAGTTAAACGTTGCCCTTGATGACCTCGTTTCGAGAATCTCGCAGAATAATTGATGTGTTAAGGAAAAGGTGTTATTCTATGGAACGTGAAGTTAGGCCGGATCCTGAAAAGCTTTTAGAAAAAATAACTGATGACAAAAGAGGTAAATTGACAATATTTTTAGGCCCTGCCGCTGGCGTGGGTAAGACCTTTGCTATGCTTTCAGCGGCTCATGAAAGAAAAAGCAAGGGCATTGACGTCGTAATAGGGTGGGTGGATACCCATAAAAGGCCGGATACTGAAAAATTAGTGGAAGGACTTGAGGTTATTCCTCCTAAGAAGATAGTTTACAAAGGAACCGTGTTTGAAGAAATGGATGTGGATGCCATCATCGCCCGCAGACCTATGATTGTGCTTGTCGATGAGCTGGCACATACTAATGTTCCGGGTTCACGCCATCATAAGAGGTATCAGGACGTAGAAGAAATATTGGATAATGGTATAGATGTGTTTACAACCCTTAATATTCAGCATATTGAGAGTTTAAATGATGTGGTTGCCCAAATCACGGGGGTTGTTGTAAGGGAAACCGTCCCTGATCGAATATTGGAACAGGCGAGTGAGATAAGGCTAATAGACCTTTCATCCGATGAACTTATCCAGAGGCTTAAAGAAGGAAAGGTTTATGTTCCTGAGCAGGCGGATAAAGCATTAAAGAATTTTTTTAGGAAGGGTAATATTGAGGCATTAAGAGAATTGGCATTAAGGCGTACTGCTGAACGTATAGATAAGCAGTTGGATGAGTACATGAAAGCTCATGATATAAGAGGACCGTGGCCTGTTAAGGAACGTATAATGGTATGCATAAGTCCAAGCCCTTTGTCGGCCAATCTTATACGTTTTGCAGGGCGTATGGCTAATCGCTTAGAGGCTGAGTTTTATGCTGTATATGTGGAGAGACCAGAAGGTCTCAATGATGAGAAGTTGCAACAGAGGCTCCGTAAAAATCTCTCATTAGCAGAAAATTTGGGCGCTCAGACGGTAATACTTACAGGTAGCGATCCTGCTAAGGAAATAATAGACTTTGCTCGTTCTAAAAATATAACTCAGATAGTAATAGGAAAGCCGCTTAGGTTTAAATTGATAGATATCTGTAAGGGTTCATTGGTTGACAGGATATTGCGTTTAAGCCGTGGCATAAGCGTTCACATTATAACGGGTGAGGTAGACCAGGATGAGAGGTCATGGACGCAAAAGTATAAAGAAATGACACAAAAGGTCTCTCTTATGCCTTTTATAAAATCTGTGATTATTGTCGCTGCTTTTACTTTTTTGTGCAAAATGGCTGAGAAGATACTGAATACGGCTGATCTGACATTAATATACCAGATACCTGTACTTATAAGTGCTACTCGTTCAGGTTTGTTGTCAGGGATCTTTACAGCTTTTGTCAGCGCGTTAGCTTTAAATTTTTTCTTTATACCGCCATTGCGCACATTTAGTGTTGCAAACGTGGGTTACGTTTTAAATCTTATAATGTTTATGATAACAGCCATAATAATAAGTTCTTTAATCTCGCGGCTTACCAAAATAGCTGAGGCTTCTCAGAAAAGGGAAGCGAGAACGGCTGCCATGTACCGGCTCAGTCGCAACATAGCAGCAACAGCTGATACCAATTATCTTTTAGAGATGGTGACCCGAGAGATATGCAATATATTTCATGCGGATACTATGATATTAAGGCCTGATGACAAAGGAAAGCTTAGAATGGATTTTTATGCAACTAGCGATCGTAATGAAGAAAAGGATGTTGGAGTGTTGCAGAGCAATGGAGCAAATTCGTTTTGTTTTGGGGAAAAAGAGAGGGCAACTGCTACATGGGTGTATGAACATGGCGAAAAGGCAGGATTTGGTACAGATACCTTAAGCGATGCTAAGGCTGTATATATCCCTCTCAAGACACAAAAGAGTACCTTCGGCGTGCTGGGTGTCAAATTTGAAAGGGAGGATAGATATTTAACCCCGGATGAGTGGCAACTGCTGGACGCGTTTGCAGGCCTTGCAGCCATTGCAGTGGAACGCATATGTTTATCAGAGGAAGCTAAAAAGGCTGAGATTCTTGCTAAAACGGAGCAATTGAGGGTAGCATTGCTAGATTCAGTATCCCATGAACTGAGGACACCTTTATCTTCTATAATAGGGGCTGCGACTACATTGCTGGAAGAAGAAGGTTTATATGACAAAGAAGTGCGCCGTAACATGTTGTCTACTATACTCAATTCAGCTAAGAGGATGAATATTGTAGTAGAAAATTTGCTAGGCATGACTAGAATTGAATCTGGGAATTTACGGTTGAGGTTGGATTGGTGTGCTTTGGAAGATATCATAGGCTCTGCCTTGACTCGATTAAAGGATCGCCTGGAGGGGCGTTTGGTCAATGTAGATGTTGACTCGAATTTGCCACTCATTTATGTGGATTTTGTCTTGATGGAACAGGTGATGATAAATTTACTGGATAATGCAATTAAATATTCTCCAAAAGGCTCGCCTATAACAATAAGGGCTAAACCTTTGGGAAAAACTGTAGAAATAGAGGTGGAGGACGAAGGTATAGGCATACCTGAAGAGGACCTGGAGAGAATATTTGATAAATTTTATAGAGCCGAAACATCACAGCATGTTAGTGGTACGGGAGTAGGGCTTTCGATTTGTAAAGGCATCGTTGAGGCCCATGGAGGCAAGATTAAAGCGGAAAATAGGGAGGGAAAAGGAGCCAGGTTTAGTATTAGCTTACCTATTTCTGCAGTTCAGCAAGAAAGACCAGAAGGTCTGTTGGGGGATGACAAATGACTTCAGATGGGGCAAGGATTTTAGTGGTTGATGATGAACAGGAAGTGAGGAGGCTTTTAAATATTGTTTTAAGAGCTCATGGGTATCATGTTCAAGAAGTAGAGGATGGTCAAAATGCCATTATTCAGACGGCAATATTTCATCCAGATCTGTTGATTTTGGACTTAGGACTTCCTGACATGGATGGTATAGATGTTATAAAAAGAATAAGGGAATGGTCAAAAGTACCTATATTAATTCTTTCTGCAAGGGGGCAGGAGGAAACCAAAATAGCCGCTTTGGATGCAGGCGCTGATGATTATATAACCAAGCCTTTTGGTATGGGTGAATTATTGGCACGGATTCGGGTAGCATTGCGCCATGCTGCCAAATCAGATGATGACCCGGTTATAACGGTTGGTGACCTTGTGATAGATTTATCAAAACATATGGTAACGTTAAAAGGAAATGAATTAAAACTAACTCCTACTGAATACGAGATATTAAAGTTATTGGCGCTTCATGCCGGCAAGGTGATAACGCACAAACAGCTTTTAAAAGCGGTATGGGGACCGGAATACGAGAATGAAACACACTATTTGAGAGTTTATATAGGGCAGCTTCGACGTAAGATTGAAGATGACCCTATACAACCCAAATATATTATTACAGAGCCGGGAATAGGTTATAGGTTGATGGGATAAACTGTAGTTTTAAAGGTGTTGTTTGAAATGGGTAAGGCCCTGTTTCTGAAAACCAGATAGGTTGTCAGAAACAGGGCTTTTTACTTGAGAATTGATAGTATAAAAGTAATATTTTTAGGACCAGGGCATTAAATTTGAGTTTTTTTATTTTTATTTTTTAGTTTGTAGCAGGAATTTTAAAAGTTTTAGAGAATAAATTCATAAAAGTGGTTGAAAGTGGGGAAAAGTGGTGGGATAATAGGTTAAGGGGGTGGGGGCTTGTTCATTGGGGAGTACCAGCATACCATAGACCCCAAAGGCCGAGTCATAATGCCAGCCAAGTTCAGGGAAGGTTTGGGTGAAAGATTTGTGCTCACCAAAGGGCTGGACCACTGCCTGTTTGCATACCCCAATGAGGAATGGGGCATCTTAGAAAAGAAGCTCCGTTCACTTCCCTTAACCAATAAGGATGCCCGAGCTTTTATACGCTTCTTTTTTGCGGGTGCCTGTGAGTGCGAGCTGGACAAGCAAGGAAGGATTCTAATTCCGGCTAATTTGAGGGAGTATGCCGGGCTGGAGAAGGACGTGGTCATAATAGGCGTGTCTACCCGGGTGGAGATTTGGAGCAAGGACAGATGGGATGAGTATAATAATGCCTCCAGTCTCGACCATGAGGCAATTGTGGAGAGGATGGCGGAGCTGGGGATTTGAGATCCGGAGGAGTGGATAGATGGAGTTCAAGCATACGCCGGTGTTGCTGCATGAGGTACTTGAGCTTTTGAACTGCCATCCCGGACAAGTTATCGTGGATGGGACGGTTGGCGGAGCGGGCCACGCTTATGAGATATTGAAGCGGATTGTTCCAGGTGGCTTTTTGATCGGCATAGACAGAGATCCTAATGCGCTGGAAGCGGCTCGGGAAAGGCTTAAGGAGTTTGAAGGCTGTTTTAAACTGGTACACGCCAACTTTGCTGACATGAAAGAAGTGCTAAAAAGCCTGGGCATAGATGCTGTCGACGGAGTACTTCTGGACCTTGGGGTTTCATCCCATCAGCTTGAAGAGGCATGGCGGGGTTTTACCTATATGCAGGATGCGCCGCTTGACATGAGGATGGACCCAACGCAGGCTTTCAGCGCCTACAATGTCGTCAACGAGTATTCGCAGAAAGAATTGGAGCGGGTCATAAGGCAGTACGGTGAAGAACGGTGGGCCGGGCGCATAGCCGAGTTTATAGTGAAAAGCAGGCCTATTAACACCACAAGCCAACTGGTGGACGTCATAAAAAAAGCTATTCCTGCAGCCGCCAGGCGAGAGGGTCCACATCCTGCAAAGCGAACCTTTCAGGCCATACGCATAGAGGTAAACCAGGAGCTTAGCCTGCTCCCCGGGGCGATAGAAAGCGCGGTGGATGTGTTAAAGCCTGGTGGGAGGCTGTGTGTCATATCCTTTCACTCCCTAGAGGACAGGATAGTTAAGGAGGCTTTTCGCCGTTTGAGTAACCCCTGCACATGTCCCCCTGATTTTCCGGTGTGTATCTGCGGCAAACGACCTTTGGTGAAGGTGCTCACCAGCAAGCCGGTGACCCCTACACCGGCGGAAGTTTCCCTTAATCCTCGTTCGCGCAGCGCCAAAGCAAGGTGCTGCCAGAAATTATGAACTGCTACCAGGGATGAGGATACATAAAAGATAAGGAGGATGAATAAAATTGGTAGTAGCTCCAAAACGACAACATTATGCAGAGCCGTTGCCCAAGTCTCGTACCGAGGTTAAATCCAGGCCGAAGGCTAAACCCAGGCCAAAGCGGGCCAGCAGGATAAAGCCCATAATTCTGGTGGCCTTGTGGTTTGTAATGGCATTCCTGGTAGTGAGCCGGCATGCCGCCATTGCGGAGAACCATCAGCGTATACTGGAGCTTGAGAAAAGGCTGGATGAAGCGCTTAAGCAGAGCGAACTGTTGAAGTTGGAGCTTGCGGCAAGTGAGGATTTGAGAAGGATAGAGGAGGTTGCCAGAAATCAGCTTCATATGAACTACCCTCATCAGACGCAGGTACAGTATGTTGAACTTCCCGAGAATGAAATGGAACAGAAACAGGCAGAGGTGGCAAAGCATCAGGAAACCAGTATATGGGATATAATCCTGAGGCTAATTGACTGAAGGGGGATGCGAGGGGGTGGTAATTCCGTGGCGTTACCAGGGGTTACCCATAGAAAGCGCTTGGTGGCTCTGTTATTGATATTTACTTTAATTTTTTTTGCCCTGACCGTAAGGGTAGGATACATACAGCTGATATGGGGAATAGACCTTCAGAAAAAGGCTGTGGATCAATGGACAAGGGATTTGGATGTATTTCCAAGGAGGGGGGTCATTAAAGACAGAAACGGCAAGGTCCTTGCGCAGAGCGCCACTTCCGAGTCCATAGCTGCAAGGCCCAGCCAGATAAGCGATCCGCGTAGGGTGGCTTCTTTGATAGCGCCCATTCTTGGGCTGGATGAGGATGAGCTGTACAAAAAGCTATCCAATACCTCAAGCACATACGTGTGGATAAAGCGCCAGGTTGATAGGGAGACTGCTAACAAGGTTCGTACCCTCAACATCAAGGGCCTTGACTTCACCGAGGAGCCCAAAAGGTATTATCCCAACGGCAGCCTGGCCGCTCATGTTTTGGGGTTTACCATGAAATACGCAGAGCCCGGGGAAGGATTAAAGGGTCAGGAAGGCATAGAGCTGTACTATGATAAGTATTTAAAAGGTTTCCCAGGCAAAATAGTAATGGAGACCGATGCCGCAGGCCGAGAAATGCCTTATAATGTAGACAGGTATATACCGCCCATCAACGGGCTTAATCTTATGCTTACCATCGACCAGGTCATACAGTACTTCACCGAGAGAGAGATCAGCAATGTGGTGGCCAAGTACAACCCCAAAAAGGTGTATGCCATAGTGATGGACCCTAATACCGGCGAGATACTCGCCATGGCAAACTGGCCCACTTTTGACCCCAATAACCCGCCACGCGATATAGGCAATTTCGAGCAGATGCAGCAGTACATCAAAAACTTTGCCTGCAAGGAGAACATTGACCCGGGTTCTACATTTAAAATAATAACGGCTGCTGCGGCTTTGGAGGAAGGGGTTGTCAGCTTAAGAAGCACTTTCAACTGTCCAGGGTATAAAATAGTAGACGGGCAGAGGATAAACTGCTGGAGGGCCGGGGGCCATGGCCACGAAACTTTTCCCCAAGCAGTGCAGAATTCCTGTAACCCTGTTTTTATGGAGTTGGCGCTGAGGCTGGGAAAGGATAAGTTTTATCAATATCTGGAACGATTTGGATTTGGTCAGCCTACCGGAATAGATGTGCTCGGCGAAGAGAAGGGCATCATAATGCCTAAAAGTGCGGTGAAAAACGTAGACCTGGCAAGGATGGGCTTTGGGCAGGCCATTTCGGTTACGCCCCTTCAGCTCATTACAGCGGTTTCGGCGGTTATAAACGGTGGAAACTTGATGAGGCCCTATATAGCCAAGGAGCTTCGAAAGGTGGTAGTTGACGAAAAAGGGCAAGAAAAGGAAGAAGTGGTCAAAACCGTTACGCCGCAGAAGATAAGGCAGGTTATATCGCCCGAGACGTCAAAAATAATGAGGGAAGTGCTGGAGAGCGTTGTGACTGAAGGGAGCGGCAGAAATGCTTATATACCCGGTTACAGGGTGGGCGGCAAAACGGGCACTGCGCAAAAATACGGGCCAGACGGCAAGATCATACCCAATAAGAACATATCCTCGTTTATCGGCTTTGCACCTGCTGACAACCCACGGGTGATTGCGCTGTTAATGGTGGATGAACCCGAAGCGCCGGTTACATTTGGTAGCGTCATTGCGGCGCCTTATGTAAAAAATATCTTGGAGGATACCCTTAAGTATCTAGGTGTTGAGCCGGTGTTTGACGAAGAAGCCCAGGATAAAGTGCAGCAGGTGGAAGTGCCTGATGTAATAGGCATGGAGGTGGACCAGGCCGTTAAGGCCCTTAAAGAGGCAGGGCTGGAGTATTTGGCTGACGAGGCAGGTACTGTCGTAAAGGACCAGGTACCCAAGCCAGGGGCTAAGGTCGTGTCAGGTACCACCGTGCTGCTTTACACCGAGCGAAAGGCCGAAGGCCAGCAACAGGCCCAGGGTGCGCAGACCCCTGCTGAAGGGATGGTGCTGGTGCCGGATGTGCGGGGAAAATCGATTCGCGAAGCCAACCGAATCCTGGTCTCTGAAGGTTTAAAGCTTAGAATAGAGGGTTCGGGGATTGCCATAGGGCAGGACCCGGCACCCGGCACGCAGGTTGAACCCGGTACTGAAGTGAAGGTGCGATTTGCGCTGCCGACACAGTAGTAGAAAAGCGGAAATTACGATGGCGAATAATTTTGCCATGAAATGTAAATACTACTCTAAATAGGTAACTGATGTGTGGGAGGAAGAGGTATGCTGCTTAAAGAGTTGCTCAGAGAAATAGATGTTTCTCGCATAGAAGGCGATGCCGACAAGCAGATCGACGCCATATACTATGATTCGCGGAAAGTGACGCCTAACTCTTTGTTCTTTTGTATCGAAGGTTTCCGGTTTGACGGCCATGACTTTGCTGGTGAAGCGGTGGCCAAAGGTGCACATGCCGTAGTACTGCACAAGGATGTTCCTTTACCCCAGCACGTCACCAAGGTGTTTGTTGAGGATACCCGCCTGGCCATGGCGCTGATATCCCGAGCCTTTTATGGCTACCCAGCTCAGGACATACCCATAGTCGGAGTGACGGGTACCAATGGCAAGACCACCGTAACCTATCTCGTAAAATCCATACTGGAGGAAGCTGGCAAAAAGGTAGGGCTGATTGGTACCATCGCAAATATGATAGGCTCCAAGGTGCTGCCTGCCGAGAGGACCACTCCCGAATCAATGGACCTGCAAAGGCTTTTTAAGGATATGCGGGATGAGGGCGTAAATGCCATAGTTATGGAGGTGTCTTCCCATTCGCTGAGCCTTAAACGCGTGGCCGGCGTGCAGTTTGAAGTAGGGGTGTTTACTAATTTGACGCAGGACCATCTGGATTTTCACCGCACCTTCGAGGAGTATCGTGAGGCCAAGGCAAAGCTGTTTTTACAGAGCAGGCAGGCGGCCATAAACATAGACGATGAGGCTGGGCGCATGTATGCCGAAAGGGTGCAGGGCAGGCTATGGACCTATGGGATCAGCAGGGCAGCACAGGTGTTTGCAAGGGATATAGAGATTACCTTAAAAGGCGTGTCGTTCGAGCTTTTTTTGCAGGGCGAAAGTTGTCAGGTAAACTTGAACATACCCGGGCTTTTCAGCGTGTACAATGCCCTGGCTGCTGCAACGGCGTGTCATGCGCTTGGGGTGTCGGCTGGATGCATAAAGGCCGGCCTTGAAAAGGTGAAAGGTGTACCAGGGCGGTTTGAGCTTCTTGACACCGGTACCGAGTATTCGGTGATAATAGATTATGCCCACACCCCTGATGGATTGGAGAATGTGCTTAAGACGGCCCGTGACTTCACCAAAGGGCGCGTCATCACGGTGTTTGGATGCGGCGGCGATCGTGACCCCTCAAAGCGGCCCATAATGGGGGAGGTAGCGGGAAAATACTCTGACTTTTGCGTCATTACCTCCGATAACCCGCGCAGTGAGGAGCCCATGGCTATTATACAGCAGATCATACCGGGCGTACAGAAGACCGCATGCCCCTATGTGGTCATCGAGGACCGCAGGGAGGCCATTGCCTATGCTTTAAACCACGGCAGGCCAGGGGATGTGATCATACTTGCAGGCAAGGGGCATGAGACCTACCAAATACTGAAGAATAAGGTCATCCACTTTGATGAAAGGGAAGTGGTTGCCGAACTGCTGGGAAGGGAGAAGGTTTGATGGAACCCATATCGGTAGAGGAGATACTTAAGGCCACCGATGGAGAGTTGGTGAAAGGCGAGGCAAGTGGGGTTATAACAGGTGTGAGTACCGATAGCAGGACGATAAAGCCAGGGGAACTGTTTGTATCGCTTATTGGCGACAGGTTTGACGGCCACGACTTCATTCCCCAGGCGGCAGAAAAGGGTGCAAAGGCCGTTCTCGTCCAGCGTGTACTGGACCGGCTTCCCGAGGGTATAAGCGCCATCAAAGTTGATAATACCCTTGTCGGCCTTCAGCGCCTGGCCGGCTATTATCGAAGGAAGTTCAACATCCCGGTGATAGCGGTGACTGGGAGCACGGGCAAGACCACCACAAAGGACATGATACACTGCGTGCTTTCAACACGTTATGACGTTTTAAAGACCGAGGGCAACCTCAACAACGAAATCGGCCTGCCGCTGACATTATTCAGGCTTGAGCGGCATCATGAAATAGCCGTGGTGGAGATGGGCATGAGCGGCTTTGGCGAGATACACAGGATGGTTGAGGCGGCACTTCCCTGCATAGGCGTGATCACCAACATAGGCGTGTCCCACATAGAGAAGCTTGGCAGCAGAGAAAACATACTTAGGGCAAAGCTTGAGATTTTTGATTATTTCCCCGGAAATGGGGTTGCGGTATTGAACGGTGACGATGACATGCTGTGGGGAGTTAGGGAAAAGCTTAAATTCGGGGTCAAGTTTTTTGGAATGCGGGAAGGCCTGGATTTCAGGGCAGAAGGCATAACCACCGGCCATTATGGTGTTAGTTTTAAGCTGGTAGCTGGTGGTGAGGCATATCCCTTTAAGCTGCCGCTGCCAGGGAGACACAACGTATATAACAGCTTGGCGGCCATTGCCGTGGGACGGCTTTTTGGCATAAGCGTTGGGGAGATGGGTAAAGCGTTTAAAGCCTTTAAGCCGGGCAATATGCGGCTTAATATATTTGAGACGCAGGAGGGCACCATTGTGATTGATGATGCCTACAACGCCAGCCCTGACTCCATGAAGGCGGCACTTTCGGTACTCAAGGACATGCCGGGTGTGCGCAGGATTGCAGTGCTGGGCGATATGCTGGAATTGGGTGATTATGCTGAAGAGGGGCACCGCCAGGTGGGCAGTGCTGTGGTACAAAATAGGGTGGATTTGTTGATCACCCGAGGTGAAAATAGCCGCTTTATAGGCATGGAGGCACAGGCATCCGGGATGCCCCCTTCAAGCATATATCACTGCCAGTGTAATAAAGATATAATAAACTTGTTAAGCACAATTGTCCAACGCGGTGATACAATATTAGTAAAAGGTTCCAGAGGTATGAAGATGGAGGAAGTTGTCTCTTACCTCTTAAAAGGGGGTTATAGACCTTGGAATCATTGATATACACGGTGATCATATCTTTTGTACTTACGTTAGCGGTTGGAGTATTTGCCATACCTGTGCTGAGAAGGCTCAAGTTTGGCCAGTACGTACGCCAGGAAGGCCCGCAGGCGCACTTTAAAAAAGCCGGGACCCCTACCATGGGCGGAGTAATTTTCTTAATACCCATTTGCATAGCGGCCCTTGCGCTGGCTAGGGGCAGCCTGGACTTCCTGCTGGCCGCTCTACTGGTGATGCTGGGGTTTGGGTTTATAGGTTTTCTGGACGACTATCTCAAGATATTGAGGCGCAGGTCGCTGGGGCTTAAGGCTTATCAAAAGATGCTGGCCCAGATTGCCATAGGAGTCATATTTTCTTATTACGCCTATACCCATGTAGGCAGTGCTGTAACCATTCCTTTTGTCAAGGCGGAATGGGACCTGGACATTATGTATATCCCGCTGATGACCTTCATAATAGTGGGGACGGTAAACAGCGTGAATCTAAATGATGGGCTGGACGGTTTAGCTTCGGGTGTTACCCTTATAGTGGCGGCCACTTTTAGCATTTTAGCGGCCTATCTGGCGTCTTCCATGCGCCGGGAGGGCCTGGAGTATATGGCGGTAAACTATGACAACCTCATGGTATTTGCTGGGGCTGTAACGGGCGGGTGCCTGGGATTTTTGCGGTTCAACGCTTATCCCGCACAGGTCTTTATGGGTGATACCGGAGCAATGGGGTTGGGTGGAGCGGTGGTGGCCCTCGCGGTTTTGCTTAAGCTGCCCCTGTTTTTACCTATAATCGGAGGGGTATACATGGCAGAGACTCTGTCGGTGATAATACAGGTGGCGTCATATAAGCTGACCGGCAAGAGAGTGTTCCGCATGAGCCCGCTTCATCATCATTTTGAGCTCAGCGGCATGAGCGAGCCCAGGGTGGTTGCCATGTTCATGATAGCGACTACCCTGCTGTGCCTTATTGGTTTGCTGGCTGTGTGAAAGGGCTGGTTTTGTGGTATAGCGTGCGTCCAGACAATCTGGATGGCGTAAGGAGTTAAAATAGTGGGGTTTGACTTGAGAGTTTTAATTTAATAGGAGGAGCATATGGAGTACCATGGGAAGGCTGTTCTTGTAGTGGGGCTTGCGCGAAGCGGCATTGCTGCTACCAAAGTGCTAAAGAGCCTGGGCGCCAGGGTTATAGCAAACGACATAAAGAGGCGGGAAGAGCTGGGAGATTCAATATTGGAGCTTGAAACGCTGGATGTGGAGCTTTGTCTTGGGTGTACGCCCGATGACCTGGTTGAAAAGGTTGACCTGATCGTCATAAGCCCCTCTGTGCCCATAGATTCCCCTTTTATTCAAAAGGCGCAGCGCCTTGGGCGGGAGGTTATAAGCGAGCTTGAGCTGGCTTACAGGCTGTGCAGGGCGCCGGTTATTGCCATTACCGGCACCAATGGCAAGACCACAACGGTGACCTTGACGGGGGAGATGCTCAAAAAGGCTGGTTTTAACGCATACGTGCTGGGCAATATCGGCGTGCCATTTGTAAGCAAGGCTTTGGGGATGGATGAAGACGACATAGCGGTGGTGGAGGTGAGCAGTTTCCAGCTGGAAGCCGTTCGCCACTTTCATCCGCATGTAGCCGCCATTCTCAATATTACCCCCGATCACCTCAATCGCCACAAGACGATGGAGAATTACATAGCGGCCAAGGCCAGGATTTTTGAAAACTGCACTCCCAATGACTGGGTGGTTTTGAATGCCGATAATGAGGCAGCGGCAAGGCTGGCGACGCAGGTTCGAGGGCAGGTGCTGTTTTTCAGCCGCTTAAAGCAGCTATCCAAAGGGGCATGGGTGGAAGGTGGCAAGGTGGTGCTGGATATAGGGCAGGGCAAAGAAGAGGTGTGCGGAGTTGAGGACATATTCATACCAGGGGCGCACAATCTGGAAAATGCTCTGGCCGCTGCTTTGATGGCCAGGGTCATGGGGGCTACAGCGCAGGACATAGCTGTCACCTTGAAGACTTTCAAGGGAGTGGAGCACCGCATCGAGTACGTGGATACCATCAGAGGGGTCAAGTTTTATAACGACTCAAAGGGTACTAATCCCGATGCTTCAATAAAGGCTATACAGGCCATGAAAGGGCCTACCGTGCTTATAGCGGGTGGAATGGATAAGGGCAGCAGCTTTGATGAGTTCATAGATGCCTTTGGCAAAACCGTCACCCACATGGTGGTATTGGGAGAGACGGCTGATAAGCTCATTAGAACCGCAAAGGAGAAGGGGTTTGAAGAGGTATACCGCGTAAACACTGTAGAAGAGAGCGTGAGGAAGGCGTTTAGCCTGGCTTCCCCGGGCTATAACGTGCTGTTTTCTCCGGCATGTGCCAGTTGGGATATGTTCAAAGATTATGAGGAAAGGGGAAGAGTCTTTAAGAGCGCTGTCAGGGCTCTTAAGGGGGAATTTGAGTGAACAAAAGGCCCAAAAAAGCCCCAAAGCATAAGAAGCCATTTGATTATCCCATTTTGCTCACTATTGTAATCCTCGTCGCCTTTGGCACCATCATGGTGTTCAGCGCCAGCTTTTATTACGCACAGGTCAGGTGGGGGGATAAATACTACTTTTTCAAGCGCCAGTGTCTGTGGGCGGTTGTAGGCTTTGTAGCCATGGCATTTACGGCAAACTTGGATTATTGGAAGCTTAGAAAGTTTTCAAAGCCCTTGCTGATGCTGAGCATATTGCTTTTAGCTGCTGTTTTGGTTGTGGGGGTGGAACGGAATAATGCCAAGCGCTGGCTCAATATAGGGGGGTTGAGCATACAGCCTTCGGAGATCGCCAAATTTGCGCTTGTGCTGTTTTTGGCCGATAGCATGGCCCGGCGGAAGGACAGGATAAAATCTTTCTTCCAGGGTGTGGTGCCCTACCTTCTGCTAACGGGGTTGCTGTTTGGACTCATCATGCTGCAGCCCAATATGAGCACGGCGGGAAGCCTGGTACTGCTTGTGATGGTGATGCTGTTTGTATCGGGTGCCAGGCTATGGCATCTGGGTTTGCTGGTTGGCGGTGGCGCCGCTGCAGCCGCTGCCCTTGTTAAGGCGGCTGAGTATCGGCTGGAAAGGTGGGTGGCATTTTTAGACCCATGGAAGGACCCACTGGAGACGGGATACCAGATCATTCAGTCGCTGTATTCTTTAGGCGCGGGTGGCTTATTTGGGATGGGGCTGGGTGAGAGCAGGCAAAAGTATCTTTATATACCATATCCAGAGACCGACTTTATATTCGCCATTATAGGCGAGGAACTGGGATTTGTCGGATGTACGCTGCTCATACTGCTGTTCGTCATCCTGATATGGAGGGGATTGAAGATAGCCATTACAGCTCCTGACCTGTTTGGGTGCCTGCTGGCAGCGGGGATCACGGGCATGATAGGCATCCAGACCGTCATAAACATAGCGGTGGTGACGGCATCCATGCCCCCTACCGGGTTGCCCCTCCCGTTTATAAGCTTTGGTGGTTCTTCGCTGGCCATTTTCATGGCCAGCATAGGGGTGCTGCTCAATATCTCAAAATACGCCAAAGCAGGTTAAACCTGCCATGCCTGGCCGTTGTGTCACACCTCTTTTTGGGGCTGCATATCATGGTATTGTGAAAAATTGAGACATACTAAAAGTTGAACGCCATGTTTGTGAAAAGAGGTGTGGCAAATGGCAAAATATGTAATAAACGGCGGCAGGCGATTGGAGGGGAAGATACGTGTAGGTGGTGCCAAGAATGCCATTCTGCCTATACTGGCTGCGGTTTTGCTCACCGAAAAACAGGTAGTTTTACACGATTGCCCAGATCTCCTGGATGTTAAGAAGACCATATTGATACTCGAGTCTATCGGCTGCAAGGTAAAGAGGGAGGGCAGGGATTTAATCATTGACCCCTCTACTGTGACCAGCTGTGCCATACCGGATTGCTATGTCCGGGAGATTCGTTCGTCCATAATATTTTTAGGGGCCATGCTTTCCAGGGCCGGGAGGGCTAGAGTCACATATCCCGGAGGTTGTGAGATAGGGCAGCGACCCATTGACCTCCACCTTAAAGGGCTCAGGCAGCTGGGAGTACTTATAGACGAATCCAACGGCTACCTGGATTGCGTTGTCCCTAAGATGGAGGGGGGAGTAATTCATTTAGATTATCCCAGCGTGGGGGCTACCGAAAACATAATGCTGGCAGCCGTAAAGGCCAAGGGACGTACCGTAATCCACAATGCCGCTAAAGAGCCCGAGATCGTGGACCTGCAAAACTTCATCAATGCCATGGGCGGGAATGTGCGAGGGGCGGGCACAAATACCATAGTGGTGGAAGGCGTACACCGCGGCTTTCATGAGGTTGAGTATACCATCATCCCCGACCGCATTGTGGCGGGCACATATATGGTGGCGGCTGCCATAACAGGCGGCGATGTCCTGATCGACAACGTGATACCTGAGCATGTTCAATCCATTATACACAAGCTGAAGGAAGTCGGGTGTACCGTTCAAATTCAGGACTCATGTATAAGGGTGAAAAGTAAACACCGGCTTAGGGCCATAGAGCACATCAAGACTTTACCCTATCCAGGTTTTCCTACCGATATGCAGGCGCAATTCACCAGCCTGCTGTCGGTGGCCAGGGGGACCAGCATAATAACCGAGACAATATTTGAAAACAGGTTTAGGCATGTGCCCGAGCTTGTAAGGATGGGGGCCAACATCAGGATTGACGGCCAGACCGCCATCATACACGGGGTCAAGGCGTTAAAAGGCGCCAATGTTGTAGCTAAGGATTTGAGGGGAGGAGCGGCGCTGGTACTGGCTGGGCTGCGCGCCGAAGGCCAAACCGTTGTGGAAAACGCTTTTTACATTGACAGGGGTTATGAACATCTCGAGGTTGCATTACGCGGCATAGGAGCTGATATTGTGAAGTCAAACGATGGATAAAAGGCTGAGGGAGCTTTATGGGAAACGGAAGAAAAAAGGGGTTATTCCTGCTATTGTTTTTGTTGGTAGTACTGGTTGTAATGGTGTATATTGGAACAGAGGTGTTCCAAGTAAAAAAGGTGACCGTAACAGGTAATCAAAACATAAAAGATGACGATATTATTAGAATAGCAGGAATACCCGCAGGTCAAAATATTTTTAAAATAGATAGAAAGCAAATAAAAGAAAATGTTGAAAGTAATCCCCTTTTAAAGGTTTTAAATATATATTTTAAATACCCTGATGAGGTTATTATAAATGTGGAAGAGAGAAAGCCGGTGGCGGCCATACCCTACCTGGGGTCTTATGTCGTCATCGACATAGAAGGCCATGTAATGGAGATACGCAGTGACCTAGAGGACATGCCTTATCCTCTGGTACAGGGGTTAAGCTTGCGGGGTTGCACCATCGGGAAACCACTTTCGGTTGCTGATTGGTACCAGATGAAGGCTTTAAGCCGTGTACTGGAAGAGATATACAGGCAGCACTTGGAGGGGGATATTTCGGAGGTCATTGTGGATAATCCAAATGATATTTACCTTGTTTCTCGAAACGGCACGCTCATAAGGCTGGGACAAGCTATAGAGGTTGATAAGAAGTTGAAATGGCTTAAAACCCCCAATTTCCATCAAATTGACAGCACGGGAGCAAGTGGTATACTGGATGTGAGCATCTCAAACCAGGCCATATTCAAACCTCTAGAGCATAAATCAGATAAAGGAAAAGCTGAGAAAGAGCACGAGGAAGAGGTGAAACAATGAGAAAATCCTTAAGCGCCCAATTATCTATAACCCTTGTGAGCTTGATACTGGGACTGGCTTTGGCTGCACAATTCAAAAATGTACAGAGGGTTGGTGGAAGCGTTTCGCTGCAGCGTACCCAGGAGCTCACCCAGCAGGTGCAGCGGTTAAGGCAAGAAAATGAGGCGTTGGAGGCGCGTATAGAGGAATATGAGAAGAGGATAAGGGAGTTTGAAAACGCCGTTCAGAGCGAGGGTGAGAGCAATAGGCTGATTTACGAGGAGCTGGAACGCACAAGGATGCTGGCCGGGCTGGTGGACCTTCAAGGGCCCGGCGTGGTGGTGACCGTCGATGTCAAGTATGTTGGTGAGTGGGGTCAGGACGCCATTGTCCAGAATGTGCGCTACGATGACCTGCTGAAGCTGGTTAACGAGCTCAATGCTGCCGGTGCAGAGGCCATTGCTATAAACGGCGAGAGGGTCATAGCCACCACCGAAATACGGAATGCGGGGGACTATATAGTCATAAACACCAATCGTTACTCGGCGCCTTTCGAGATAAGGGCCATTGGGAACCCCGACACGCTGGAGGCTGCCCTTAAGCTGCTGGGTGGGGTTGCCGACGACCTTGGGGTGTACCTGCAGATCAACATCAAAAGGGTGGACAACATCAGGATCCCCAGATACAGAGGGACTTTTCAATACAAGTTTGCAAAGCCGGTTCAGGACACCGGTACCAAGGGTTGAGGGATAGGGCATGAAGACGAGGAAGGACTTATTGATTTTAAGCTTTATGGTCATGCTTTTGAGCTTCTTCATTGTAAAGTGCTTTGATAAGCAGAGGATAGGCTATGATATTGGGGTTGCCACTTCGGCGTACAAGATCCAGGAGCTTATAAGCCAGCTTAAAGCTCTGCAGGAGACAAACCGCCAGCTAAAAGAAGGGTTGCGCCAAAAAGAGGCTGTGCTCAATAAATACGAGGCAGAGGCTACAGAAAAGTTATATAAGGGTGAGGAGGTCAGAAAGCAGCTTGAGCAGGCGAGGGTCCTGGCAGGGCTTACCGACCTTGAAGGGCCGGGAGTAGAGATTATACTCAATGATCGAAAAAAGGACACCATTATGCCGGAGGAGCACTATTCCATCTCAGACTTTATCGTCCACGACATAGACCTGTTGGAGGTGGTCAATGAGCTTAAAGCGGCGGGCGCTGAGGCCATTGCCATAAACGGCGCAAGGATACTGGCGACATCCAGGATAAGCTGTGGAGGCCCTACCATCACGGTGGGTGCCAACCAGCGGTTTGCGCCGCCGTTTGTCATCCATGCCATTGGTGATCCCAATGCGCTGGCCGACTATTTCAAAAGGCCGGACAGCATTTATCATATACTGACGTTCTATGGCCTGGAGTTCAGCATCAAGAAATTGGACAATGTAAAGATACCGCGTTATTATGGCAAAGTAGATTTCAATTATGCCGTGCCTGTCGAAGGAGGTGAGTAAATTGTTGTTGCCCCTCATCGGCGTTTTGCTGGGCATAATACTGGGGCTGGTCTTGCCCATACATATACCCATGGCGTATTCGTCCTATATGTCAATTGCTGTTCTTGCGGCTTTGGACTCGGTTTTCGGCGGGATACGGGCCAGCCTGGAGCAAAAGTTTGAACCAGATGCCTTTATATCCGGCTTTTTTGGCAATGCGTTTTTGGCTGCCGGCCTGGCCTATATAGGAGACAGGCTGGATGTGCCCATATACCTGGCAGCCATATTTGCCTTTGGCACAAGGCTTTTCCAGAATTTCGCTTTAATCAGGCGCCACCTTTTAAATCGCTGGCGTGAAAGAATCAGGCAATGATTTAATAAAAATTGTCATAAAAAGATTTAATTTTATTCAATTATATGGTAACATACTAGTATAATCAATTATTTGCTTTATATTGGTAGAGGACATGCTTTATAAATGAGGCAGTTTAGGTGGTAAGGGCAGACCACATAAAATGGGGCGAGTATTGGTTAAATGGACTGGTTTGTAAATTATCGGCTGGTGAGTTGTTACATCGGCAAATATGCTTTCAAATATAAACGGCAGGCCATTGGAATCTTTCAGGTTGTAAAGGGGAGGGTGTATTTTGATAGAGTTTGATATTGATATGGAACAGTTTGCTGAAATCAAGGTGGTAGGGGTAGGGGGCGGCGGAAACAACGCTGTCAACAGGATGATACAGTTTGGCCTCAAAGGGGTAGAATTTATAGCAGTAAATACCGATAAGCAGGCTTTGTACGCTTCGCAGGCCAATCAAAAGATACAGATTGGCGAAAAGCTGACCAAGGGGTTGGGTGCCGGCGCCAATCCCGAAATTGGGCAAAGGGCAGCGGAGGAGAGCCGTGAAGAGATTGCTCAAGCGATCAAAGGCGCTGATATGATATTTATAACGGCCGGTATGGGTGGGGGTACGGGAACGGGGGCTGCCCCGGTTATTGCCGAAATTGCCAAGGAGCTGGGCATCTTAACCGTAGGGGTAGTTACCAAGCCTTTTTCGTTTGAAGGCAGGCAGAGGATGCTTAACGCCGAAAAGGGCATCCAGGAGCTCAAGCAAAGGGTTGATACCCTGATCACCATACCCAATGACAAGCTGTTGCAGATCGTCGAAAAGCGCACGTCCATACTGGAGGCTTTCAGGATAGCCGACGATGTGTTGAGGCAGGGCGTGCAGGGCATCTCGGACCTCATAGCCGTTCCGGGCCTTATCAATTTGGATTTTGCCGACGTGAGGACTATCATGAAGGAGAAAGGGTTGGCGCACATGGGCATTGGCAGGGCCAGCGGCGAAGGGCGTGCTTTGGAGGCGGCAAAGCAGGCCATACAAAGTCCGCTGCTTGAGACCACCATTGAAGGCGCGCGGGGCGTATTGCTGAACATAACGGGGGGCGAGAATTTAAGCCTTTATGAGGTCAACGAGGCGGCAGAGCTGGTGGCGCAGGCTGCAGACCCCGATGCCAATATAATCTTTGGAGCGGTGATCGACGAGAGCCTGCAGGACGAAATACGGATTACCGTCATAGCTACCGGGTTTGAGGAGAAAAATAAAAGGGATGAAGGCAAAAAGAAGATAGAGAGAGCGGCAGAAAAGCTGTTTTCAAGCCCCAGGGACGACGATGACCTTGATATACCTATATTTTTGAGGCGAACCAGGGGATAAAAGAGTTTGAGCAATTTATATAGGCCACCCTATTGATTGTCGATAGGGTGGCTTATATGTTTGTTGTAAAATGCAAAAATAAAGGGGATTATGATTGAAGGGCACTTTATTGTCGTTTATTTTTTGGTTTTAAAAGACCTATTTTTACAAATTTTTAAACATGCCCTGCTTTATAATAAAGGCAAGCGTAAGGGGAATGGGGATGTTCCATGGGGTAGAGTACAGGTATGTGGATGTACTGTGGCTGGATAATTTCGTCATGAACTTTTCTATATTGTGGATTACATTAAAGGTATCCAGGGTAAAAGGCTCTTTTTGGAGGTTGTGGACTTCGGCGGGGATAGGCGCGCTGTACGCCATCATATTCTTTATACCGGGATTTGAGGTTTTGCACAGCTTTTTCTTGAAAATGGCTCTATCTTTGGTGATGGTGCTGGTGGCGTTTAAAGTGAGCTCATTTAAGGATTTTTTGAGGGCATGGGCTTTCTTTTATGCCGTTACCTTTGTTTTTGGAGGTGTTGCTCTAGGCTTATATTTTTTTACCCAGGAGTCCGTGGTTACAGACAAAGGCATTTTTGTGATGAAGGATTATCCAGTGAGCAAGCTGATGGTGGCCGTTCTGCTTTCGGGCACATTGATGCGTGCCATGTGGCGGTTTGTCCGCCTGCATATCCCAAAAGACCAGCTCCTCTATAAAGTAAAAATACAGCTTGGTGATAAAGAAACCATAGTAGATGCGCTGCTTGATACAGGCAATATGCTGCTTGACCCATTGAGCAAGCACCCGGTTATGATAGTGGAGCTTTCGAAGATTGAAGACCTGCTGCCCCCGGAAGTGCGGATGATGCTGGCCGTATGCCAAAAAGGTGAGATACAGTCAGCTGTGCAGGTTGTAAGCCAGTCAAAGTGGCTTGAGCGGGTCAGGGTGATCCCTTATGTTTCGGTTGGGAACTCAAACGGCGTATTGATAGGCCTTAAGCCTGACGGCGTCATGGTATTGAAAGGCGGGGAATGGCATGCTGTTGCAAACGTAATAGTAGGGCTATACAGCCATAAGTTGTCAAAGGATGAGCATTATCACGCTTTAGTTCATCCGGAGATGGTGGCTTGAAAGGAGGGATAAAAAATGTCGCCTTTCAAAAGGCTCACCATGCGATACTATTTTTTCATAATGAAGCTTCTTGTCAAGTTTCCGCAGCTTAAAAGCCTGCCCATATTTTATATAAGTGGGAGCGAAGCCCTTCCGCCCCCGCTTACCGATGAAGAGGAGGATCAACTGCTTCACAGGTTGGAAAAGGGGGATACTTCTGTAAAGAGCACCCTGATCGAGCGAAACTTAAGGCTGGTGGTGTATATTGCCAGAAAGTTTGAAAATACAAAGGTTGGCGTGGAAGACTTGGTCTCGATAGGCACCATCGGGCTTATCAAAGCGGTCAACACCTTTGACCCAACCAAAAGGATCAAGCTGGCCACTTATGCCTCAAGATGCATAGAAAACGAGATCCTGATGTATTTGAGAAGGAATTGCAAGGTAAGGTCAGAGGTATCCTTCGATGAGCCGTTGAATGTGGATTGGGATGGGAATGAACTGCTGCTTTCCGACATCCTTGGCACAGACAACGACCTGGTGTATAAGAATATAGAGGACCAGGTGGAGAGGCAGCTGCTTGACATGGCCATCAACAAGCTCTCGAAAAGGGAGAAGCGCATAGTTGAGCTGAGGTTTGGCTTGAAAAGCGGCAAGGAAAAGACGCAGAAAGAGGTGGCCGATATGCTTGGGATCTCCCAATCGTACATATCGCGGCTGGAAAAAAGGATAATAAAAAGGTTAAAAAAGGAAATTAGTCGCATGGTGTGAGGCTGAATAAAATCCTCTGTCCAAGGTAATACTTTCAATAGAATTTGTTCCAAAGGTATGGACAACATCGTAAAAAGGGATGGAGGATTTTTGGTATGGCGGCAAACAAAGTTGAGATTTGCGGAGTTGACACTTCGAAGTTGCCCGTGCTCTCCAATGAGAAGATGCGCGAACTGCTTGAACGTATGCGGGCAGGCGATAAGAGCGCAAGGGATGAATTCATACAGGGGAACCTCAGGCTGGTATTGAGCGTCATTCAAAGGTTTAATAACCGCGGAGAAAACATAGATGACCTTTTTCAAGTAGGGTGTGTCGGACTCATTAAGGCTATTGATAATTTTGACCTTTCCCAAAATGTGAAGTTTTCAACCTATGCGGTACCCATGATCATAGGGGAGATAAGGCGGTATCTCAGGGACAACAATTCCATAAGGGTTAGCCGCTCCTTGAGGGATATAGCATATAAGGCGCTACAGGTGAGAGACCAGCTCATAAGCAAAAATTCCAGGGAGCCAACCATAACCGAGATTGCCAATGAGCTTAACCTTCCCAGGGAAGAGGTGGTGTTTGCCCTTGATGCCATACAGGACCCGATCTCGCTGTTTGAGCCTATATATCACGATGGGGGCGATGCCATCTACGTCATGGATCAAGTAAAGGACGAAAAGAACGAGGACGACAGCTGGCTTGAAGGTATCGCTTTGAGGGAGGCCATGAAAAAGCTCAACGAGAGGGAAAAGCTCATATTGACCCTGAGGTTTTTTGAGGGCAGGACCCAGGTAGAGGTGGCCAAGGAGATAGGCATTTCGCAGGCTCAGGTGTCAAGGCTTGAGAAGACCGCACTGGCACATATGAGGAAGTATATATAAAAAGGGATTTAAGATGGGCTGCGCTAGGAGAAGCCATGGTCATCCATGGCTTCTCTTTTTTTGCCCAGGGGCTTGTGTCATTTTTAAGCTGCCGCCTGAATAAGATTTATTGAACAAAAAACGCGGATAAGGTTGGGGGAGATTTACATGGAGAAGACTTCTGACTTCAGGCAAAAAGAGGTTATAAACATAAGGGACGGCAAGCGATTGGGCGTGATAATAGATATGGAGTTTGACCTGCAAAGCGGCAGGATCACGGCCATTGTGGTGCCCGGCCCCAGCCGCTGGCTGGGATTTTTAAAAGGCGACCAGGACCTGGTCATCCCCTGGGAGAACATAAAGAAGATAGGGGACGACGTCATACTTGTGGATGTCGACCCATCTATTACGAAAAGGTGAAGGCGATGTGGTTTTGGATGTGCCAGAAGGTTGGCAAATTAAATTAAGTATGTTTACCTTATGAGGCTGTATGATATATAATAGTATCAAAGAAAACAAGAAAAAAGGAGGGAATGAGCGCATTTCTCTCCGTTTTTTCAAAGTGGAGTGCCCTGCGCTCGTATATTGAATGGAAGAATTACGCGGGTTAGATAGAAATGAACAGCAAATCAAAACATTGGAGGATATTATAAAAGTTTTGAAAGCACATAGTAAGGAAATAGCAGAAAAATATGGAATAAAGAGCATAAGGGTTTTTGGCTCTTATGTAGAAGGAAAGCAGAAAGAAACAAGTGATCTTGATTTGATAGTGGTTTTTGAAGAAACGCCTTCTCTTATTGAACTTGTGCAGATTGAAGAAGAGCTCGGCAGGATGGTTGGTGTAAAAGTGGATTTACTAACAGAAGAAGCGATAAGTCCATTTATAAAACCTTATATAAGGGAAGTTGAGGTATTGTCATGAAAAAAGTTGAACCTTACCTTAAACACATTTTGCAAGAGTGTGAATTTCTTATAGAGAAGTCTGAAGGTTTGGAGTATGAGAAGTTTATTAATGACCCTGTACTGACGCGGGCTTTTGTCAGGAGTCTAGAAATAATTGGTGAAGCAGTAAAAAATATCCCTCAAGATTTCAGAGAAAAATATTATGAATTTTGAAAATCTACCGCTGTAATGATTTAAAAAAGAGGTATCTCAGGTTGTCCTAAATACCGCCTGTCGGGGATGGGGCAGCCTTTTAGAAGGCGGATTATAAATACCCTGACCATCTAAACCAAGGCGTATATGCAGGGTTTAGATGTCTGATTGGCTGACCATGAAGTGTCCTTTCTGTTACCACATGGAGAGCAAGGTGGTGGACTCTCGACCCACCGATGAAGGCTTTACCATTCGCAGGCGGCGGGAGTGCACAAACTGCGGCAAACGTTTTACCACTTATGAAAAAATTGAACAAATGCCGGTGTTTGTAGTCAAGAAAGACGGGAGAAGGGAATCCTTTGACAGGGACAAGATCATGAAGGGGTTGCTCAAGGCCTGCGAGAAAAGGCCTGTCTCCCTTAAGGATTTAGAAGCCTTGGTGCAGGATGTGGAAAAGCAGATATTCAATTCCCTGGAGCAGGAGGTCACCAGCCAGCAGATCGGACAGATGGTGATGGAAAGGCTGAAGAAGCTGGACGAGGTGGCCTATGTGCGCTTTGCCTCGGTGTACAGGCAGTTTAAAGATATAAATACCTTTATGGAAGAGTTGAACAAGCTTTTGAAGGAAAAGATGAATCAAGGTGAGTGAAGGGAACGTTGAATGGCATGGAGTTTGGTACAGGATTTAAGCTTCAGGAGCGTCAGGGCGTCTGGTACTGCGTCATACCCGGTTTTGAGCGCACAGGCCTGGTAAAACATGGGTTTAGCACGCGAAAGGGCGGCGTAAGTGGTGGGCGGTACAGCACGTTAAACCTGGGTTTTAAGAAAGGCGATTCACACCAGGCGGTTATGGAAAACTTCTTGAGGTTTTGCCGCGCAGTTGGAATAGGCCCACATAATACAGTGTTTTCCGACCAGGTGCACGGCGACAACGTCGTTGTGGTTGGTGCTAAAGACAGGGGTAAGGGAGCTTTTAAGGAGAGCGATATTCGACAGGTGGACGGCCTTATAACCGGGGAGTCGCAGGTTGCCCTGGTGACCTTTTATGCTGATTGTGTGCCCATATTTTTGTTGGACCATGTCCGTAAAGTCATAGCCTTAAGCCATGCAGGCTGGAAGGGTACCTTGGCCTGTATAGGCAAAAAGACGCTGGAAGCCATGCACAGGGAGTTTGGCACGCGACCACAGGACTGTTTGGTGGGAATTGGTCCCTCTATTGGCCCTTGCTGCTTTGAGGTGGACCTTCCGGTGGCACAGCAATTTGTTCAGGCCTTTGATAAGTATAGGGATATAATAATAAAGCCCGGCTTTGAACCGGGGAAGTATTACATAGACCTATGGATGGCAAATGCCCTTCAATTGAAAGAAGCAGGTATACCGGCACAGAATATAACGGTATCTGGCATGTGTACTAGCTGCCATCAGGACTTGTTTTTTTCCCATCGCCGGGACAAAGGCGATACCGGCAGAATGGCAGCTATATTGATGCTAGAGGGGTGAACCAAGCAAGCAGCTGCACTGCCATGCCCTGCTCTTCATGCTGTTATACATTGAAGTGGAACAGTTAGCTCGAGTACAGGTACAGCCTTGATACAGCAGGCAACCTGTTTTTATACATTGAAGCGAAACAGCACCACGTCGCCGTCCTGTATGATATAGTCTTTGCCTTCCGACCTTACCAGCCCTTTTTCCTTTGCAGCCGTATAAGACCCAACAGCCACCAGCGTTTCATATGGTATGACCTCGGCTTTGATGAACCCTCTCTCAAAGTCGCTGTGGATTTTACCTGCGGCCTGTGGGGCTTTGGTGCCCTTTTTGATTGTCCAAGCCCTAACTTCTTTGGGGCCAGCAGTCAAAAAGCTTATGAGGCCCAGCAGGCTGTAGCATGCCGATACCAGTTTGTCAAGCCCCGAGCTTGTAAGCCCCATTTCCTGTAAGAATGCCTTTCTCTCCTGGTCATCTAGCTGAGCAATTTCTTCTTCCAGCTTGGCACATATCACTATTACCTGGGCGTTTTCCTTCTGAGCGTACTCCTTGACTTTTTTAACCAGCGGTGGGTCTTCTGCAGGGTCCAAGTCCTTTTCGGATATGTTTGCGGCGTATATCACGGGTTTTGAGGTGAGCAAAAACAATTGCCTTACAAGATCCTGCTGTTCCTCTGATAAGGCCAGGCTTCTTACCGGTATGCCCTTCTCGAGGTTTTCCTTTATATACTCCATCACCTGCAGCTTCTCTATGCTTTGTTTGTCGCCACTTTTCGCCATTTTTTGCACTTTTACCATCTGCTTTTCTAGGCTTTCCAGGTCAGCAAATATTAGCTCCAGGTTTATGATCTCTATATCGCGGATAGGGTCAACGCTTCCCTCCACATGGGTTATGTCTTCATCTTCAAAACACCTTACAACGTGGACGATGGCGTCCACTTCGCGTATGTGAGAGAGGAATTTGTTGCCCAGTCCCTCACCTTTGCTGGCGCCTTTGACCAAACCCGCAATGTCGACAAATTCTATGAATGCGGGGGTGACTCTTTCGGGGTTGTACATCTCGGCTAGCTTGTCCAGCCTGGGGTCTGGTACCGGTACCACCCCTACATTGGGCTCTATGGTGCAGAAGGGGTAATTTTCGGCCTGTGCTCCGGCTTTGGTTATGGCGTTGAAAAGGGTACTCTTTCCTACGTTGGGCAAACCTACGATTCCAAGCTTCATATCCGTATTCCTGGTCATCTAAACTGTACAAAACTGCACAAGTTTAGACGGCTGGGGTATTTCTTGCCGCCTTTCAAGTTATCCCATCCCCAGCAGGCGGTATTTGGGACAACCATAGCCCCTGCCCCAAGAAGCAGGAACTCACGCCCTTACCCGGGTCTCCCCACTTGCCCTGAGAACAATACTCCCCTCAGGACAGAGACATCTCTTAATACCCTCTCGGGAGAGAGTGGCGTTACCACCGCTACCTTGAGAACTCGCCAGGGCTTGTAGCTATCGCCACAGGCACTAATACTTGTTCCACCCAGAGGTATTAGTGCCTTCCCTGGCTCACTCCCAAAGCTTTTTATCAGTTTTATCGCTCTGTCTATCTCCTTTAGTTGCCTTTTCTTTAGTTGTTTGTTCTTAACCGTTCTCTTTACGTGCTCTTTTAGTTCCTCCAATTCATCAGCATCTAAATCTTTTAGAATTGCCATATACCCTTCGGGAATTTGCTCTTTTAACCCAAGTCCTCTTCTTGCTATAACATACGCTGCTGCCACGTCCTTGCCTATCATATACTGCGGTGCATACTTCAACATACCTATCACAGATGTATAGGCGGGATTAACCTCTATAACTTGTATACCCTTACGCTGGGCTAAAATCTTAACTTTATCCAGAAGCGACCGGTAACCGAAATTGTGCCTTATCCTCCTTGATTTCCTCCCCGAAAAGTCTCCTCTTTCCCCTCTGTCCCTTATGTCCAACCTCTCGATTACTATTGCTTTCCCCTTCTCTTCTGCTAACCTTACTACTTTATGGGCATATTGCCATCTGTAATACTCTCGCTTATCTGAATTACCGCTTCCAAGTTCCGGCATCGGTATCTTGCCGTAACTTACAAGCTGCCCATTCACATCCGCTTCTGCCCACGCTATGTGATTCGGATACGCGTTAATGTCTATGCCTACGACCCCATTTCCCTTCGTTACCACAGCTTCTGGAAAATCTTCTTCAATCGTAAAGTAGGCATATACATTGCCGTTCTTAAGCTTTAACTCCACCGAATAAGGTTCTCCACAAGTGCTGATCGCTTGCAGCAATCCCTCCCGGCTCTTTCCTCTCTTCCATCCCGCTTGTATCCTTGCATACGCATACTTTCTTTCTCCTACATTGATCCTTAGCCAGGTACCATTTCCGTCTATCTCAATCCTTGTGTTGAGGTTTCCTTTCTTGCTCCTGTCACCTCTTGAATAAAGATTGCCTTTCCTCCTCTCCTGCCACTCCTGTTTTAACTTCTTGTAGGCCTTACCGTTTATATGCCGTTTCTTGAGCTTCTCAAACAAACTCCTGCCACCAAATATAACCTTACTGGGGTTTTCGTCCCTTTCTCTGCAAGACTCTAAAACGCTCTTTGCCTTCATTATCGCATCATCTACGTACCTCGAATTTAAATTAAAAACCCCTTGAAGTTCTCTTTTGAGTTCGTTCCTGCTTTTGCCTTCTAAAAGCCTTTTGTATGCGAATCTTACGCAGGATGACCATCTTCTCATTAAATCCAGTACTGCTTGCTCATCTTCCTTGCTTGAAAAAGCAAGTTTAGCCTGTATTGTTATCATGTCTTTTACCACCTCTTTGCCCGTAAATCCTGGCGGCAAATGATGTAACTATTGCTATTAAGTCTTCTGCTAGCTCTTTGTTTACATCTTGTTCATTTTCTTCCCCATTTAAAACTATAAGTTCTACTCCAAAACTCTCCATGAAAAATTTAAGATATTCAAAACCAAACCTTGCCAGTCTATCAGGATGCTCTATTACAACTTTTTCAACTTCTCCTCTTTTTATCTTGTTCAGAAGCTTTAATAAACCTCTCCTGTTTTCATTTACCCCACTCGCTATTTCGGATATGACTTCATACTGCCAACCTCGCAAATTAGCATATTCTTCTAGCCTTCTAATCTGATTTTTAAGGTACTCTTCCTGCTTCTTTGTAGATACTCTGGCATATAAAATTACTTTCGGTTTCGATTTCTCTTCTATCATGCCTAACAACTTTTCTATATCTTCTTTTTTGTATCTTCTTCTTCCTTTTGGTGTCCTAATTGGAGTTATTAACCCTTCCTTTTCCCAATTTATTAATGTACTTCTGCTGATGTTGTATGTTTCTTTAACTTTTTGTATACTCAACAACATCAATAATCACCCAATTCAAATTATATCATTTTGTATTGTTATTTTCAACTGTTGTTACCTCCAGATACTGTTGATATAGGCGCTTACATTTGAAGAATTATATATTATTTGCACAAAATAATCAATGTCGAATTGCGCCCAGCGGCTATCGGGATTGCCTTGAAATGTTGAATAAAATGCCGTTTTTTGATATCATATGTTTGTACGTGAGGGCAAAAGCAACCACGTTCAGGGAGGGCGGTATTTTGAAGGTGGCATGGAGTAGCTCTCACGCTGAGTTTTTGATAAGCGATTCTTATTATTTTTCCACTTTGGAGCGAGAAAGCCGGAGAAAGGGCATAGAGATAGTAGAGGTTGCTGATTTCGATGAGCTGTTTTGTTATCCTGTGATAGTTTTCAACTACAGCGAAAAACCCTTCGATGAATTGGAAATAAAGGCCATCGAGAGAGCTGTTAAAAACGGTAAGCGGGTCATTTTTACCGCACACTTCAACAACAAGGATAACGTTGCCGAAATATGCAATGCGGTGAGTGAAAGGTTTGGAATGAAGCTCAAGAAGGACGAGGTCGTGGAGAAGGAGCATTTTGACCAAGGCGACTGCCGTATGGTGATCACTTCTAGAGTGGAAGCCTATGCCAATGGCGTAAATCAAGTGGTGTTCCCTTACAGCGCTCCCATAGAGGTGTTAACCCCTGATGTACGCATAATAGTGCGAGGGCAGGAATCAGCTTTCACCGGCTCGGGAGAAAGGGCGCCTGTAATGGCGGCCGAACGAAGGATGCCCTCAGGAGGAAGTTTGGTGGTGTGCGGCAGCTGCCTATTCTGGGACAACTATTCCATATTGCGAAAGGACAATTTGGCCTTTTCAATCAATTTGCTCAGCATGTGATATGGATGCTTTTGTCTTTGGGCGCTTTATCATAAAAGCTGCTCTGCGGGAAAAACTAAAAATGAGGATTACTTGAATCAACAAAAGAGGGTATTGACAAGGAGAGGGCGTGTATGATAATCCATAACGGTCGTTGGCCAAGGGAGCTGATGGCGGCTTAAGAGAGCATAATAAAAGGAACAAAAAAAGGGTATTGACAAAGGTAAGATGATTTGGTAGTATATAATTCGCCGCTCTGGGGAGGGCGGTGGGGGAATGGTCCTTGAAAACTGAA
>NZ_JAFBDW010000008.1 GCF_016908415.1 Caldicoprobacter guelmensis | reverse complement strand
CTGTTCAGTTTTCAAGGACCATTCCCCCACCGCCCTCCCCAGAGCGGCGAATTATATACTACCAAATCATCTTACCTTTGTCAATACCCTTTTTTGAGGTTTTAATTTGCTTTTAGTACATTACCGTCTACTTGTGAACTACTCCACCCTATAGAGGATAGAGCTTCTTGCTCCATCGACTGCTCTTACAATATCTGCAAGCGTGAATTCGGGACCTTCCAGCCCTACGTGAGCTTTACCTTTGACTTTCAGGCAAATCTACAGGAACATTATAGCCCTTTTTCTTTTCTTGTCGAGAGCAATTCATCTCCACCTTATAACCTTACAGAAGATGGAGACCTCTTGTTTAACCTTCGTTAAACTAGCTGCTCAAAATAGCAAATATAAATTAACACAACCTTTTTGTTCTTGTCAACATAGGATGGAACAAAACAGAAAACCTTCTCCTTTATACTTTTATTCCTCCAACAAAATACATTTCGCAATCGTCAATCTGTTTAAATACCGTTATTCCTGCACTCTTCATCATATGTGCTACGACTGTTGCAGGAGGTAAAACGTCATCTTTTATAACGCCCTCTTCTCTACTGTGTATGTCGTTTATTTTTTCACGGGATTCGGAATGACAAATTATTAGTTTTCCACCCTTCTTTAGACCTTTCGCCATATGCTTGATAGCATGTTCTTTATCTGTAAAATGAGGAAACACCGAATAGCAAATAATGCAGTCATATTTTGGAATATCCATGGGAAATTCGCATACATTCCCTAATATGTAGTTCACGTTTGGATAAGTATACTTCTTTTTGGCTTGTTCCAGCATGGCCTCTGATAAGTCGATTGCATCAATTTGTCCGCTATCCCTTACTCTATCATAGATATATGGTATCAGTACGCCGGTTCCAGTACCCACATCGAGCACCGTCTGGCCTGGCTGAAGGCCTATAAACTCAAAAATTCGTAAAAGCTTTTGAGGGTCATGATATGCCATCTCATCCCATTTATGGGCGATGCCGTCAAAATATTCTTTATGACTCAACGCCTTTGCCTCCCTCTTTTAAAACATGGCTCTTTTTTAGCAAAATGATAACCCCGGGAATTAGAACCACTTGAATAACCATACCTGGCAAACCTGTAACCACCCCACCCCATACATATATAACAGGATTACCCAAATTTTTAAACCCCAGGATGTATACAAACACGGCCGTTATCAATCCCAGCACTATTCTACCGCAAAACATAGCCGTTATCAAAGCCAAAACCTCATGCCACTTGAACTTCCGATAAAACAACCCACACGCCAATCCATATGTACCTAACTCAAAAGCCATCATAATAGTCGTGGGAACAGGAGCCATCGGTGGCATACCTGTTAACAATGAGCTTAAAATCGGCGTGATAATGCCTACTATAAGAGCATTCAGGGGACCTACCACAAAACCTGATAGCAAAACAGGAATATGCATGGGTAAAAAGATTTTTCCTGCATTGGTGCCTGCGGCATGAAATGCGATAGGGAGAAGTATGCCCAGAGTTATAAATATGCCTGACAATGTAATTTTTTGTGTCTGACTCATAAAAACATCTCCTTTCTTTCAAAATTTTAAAAACAAAAGGCGGTTTCCATGAAAAATCATGAAAACCGCCTTCTTGACGGCATTTTAACCAACTTCAATTTTTATACACTATCGTTTAACTGGATACCTTCATGGTACCCTTTTGCATTTTTATTCTACCAAATTGAGCATAAAAGTCAATACGCACGTCGTTTAAAAGACATTCCTTGCCTGTTTTTATTTTTTGAAATCATGCAACTGCTTGTTCCAGTTTATCTATGCCTATTCTTATTCTCTTTAAAGATTCTTCTTTGCCCAGCAAATCCAACAGCTCTATAGCTCCACCCGGTGTATACTGCTTTCCCGACAGGGCTGTACGTATGGGCCACAATACCTGGCCATTCTTAACCCCCAGCTGTTGTATAAGCTCCATCAACGCCCGATGGACCTCTTCTTCATTCCACTTATCAAGTTTTTCCAATACCTCATAACTCTTTTTGAGGTGCTCCAATGAATTTTCCAAGTTGGTCTTCATTTTTTTGTGTACATACAGCTGCACATCGTAATCAGGAAGTTCATCTATAAAATCAACGCTCTCTATTATATCGTTTAACGTCTCTATACGTGTTTGCAACAGTCGACTCAACTTCATATAGTCTATACCACGCGCCTTTATAGCCTTTTTATAATACGGCAAAGCCAATTCGCAAAACTCCTCCAAGCTCTTTTTCCTTATATACTCGCCATTCATCCATCGCAGTTTATTAATATCAAAAATAGCAGGCGACTTATTAAGCCCTTTTATCGAAAAATGCTGTTTGAGCTCTTCCAACGTAAAAAACTCTCTGTCATTCCCGGGACTCCAGCCCAAAAGCGCAATGTAATTTATTATGGCTTCTGGCAAATAACCTTTATTATAAAAATCCTCAAAAGAGGCATCTCCTTCACGCTTGCTGAGCTTCTTACCAGCCTCTTTCATTACAGGTGGTAAGTGAATATAGGTGGGAATATCCCATCCAAACGCCTGGTAAAGGAGATTATATTTGGGAGTAGACGAAAGATACTCGCTTCCCCTCACCACATGAGTTATCTTCATCAGGCTATCATCGATTACATTAGCAAAATTATATGTAGGCATGCCGTCTGATTTGATCAGCACACCCTCATCTAGTGTGGAATTTTCCACCGTTATAGTGCCGAATACCTCATCATGAAATGAAGTGGTACCAGTTGGAGGTATGCTCTGCCGTATGACATATTTTTCTCCATTTTGAATTCTACGTTCAACCTCTTCCTTGCTGAGGTTTTTGCAGTATCCATCATATTTAAACGGGATTCCCCTTTTTTGACACTCCTCGCGCAAAGCCTCCAACCTCTCTTTTGGGCAGAAGCAGTAATAGGCGCCACCCATCTCGACCAATTTTTTGGCATACTGCTGATAAATCTCTTTGCGCTGGCTTTGTATATAAGGGCCATAAGGGCCCCCAATATCAGGCCCTTCATCATAATCAAGCCCTACAATCTTCAACGTCTTGTATATTACGTCTACAGCCCCTTCTACATATCTCTCTTGATCAGTATCTTCTATACGCAATATGAATTTCCCACCCTGGCTTTTGGCGATCAAATAAGCATAAAGCGCTGTCCTCAAATTGCCGATATGCATATACCCTGTAGGACTAGGCGCAAATCGCGTCCTAACTTCGCTCATCCGCTTTACGGCGTTAAAGAAACGCCTTTTCCCCCTTTCGTGTGTTATCACAATAAAAAAACCTTTTTATTACCAATTTCATGCTCAAATGTAGTATAATACTATTATAGAAAACCTGTCAAGCTGATATTCCTCTTAAATCAAGAAATTGCCGATGGTTATTGTTATTTATTGTGACATTATGGTAATATATAAACTAATAAGAATATAGAGAAAATTCAGTTTTACACAAAACCGAACACTCTCGAAAAGTAGCTGAGTAACATAGGTACAATCGATTGATTTTTGTAGGGCAAGTTTGCAAAGACTGAACCTGCAAACACGCTAAAATAAAGCCCTCAGACTTTTCGAGAGCATACAAAACCAAAGAAAGAGGGGTAGTGGCCTTGTTTGACATAAAGGATACTATCGCACAAGCCATACATGAACAACTTGCTCAACTGAGCCGTGAACAGATTTACGACTTGCTTGAATATCCGCCCAACCCTGAAATGGGCGATATAGCATTGCCGTGTTTTAAGCTGAGTAAAATCTTAAAAAAGCCCCCAATGCAAATAGCTCAGGAACTGGCATCGAAAATTTCAAATATGGAATTTATTGACAAAACAGAGGTCGTATCTGGATACCTCAATTTCTTTTTTAACAAACCTAAATTCATAGAACAAACTTTAAAGCGCATATTATCAGAGCAAGAAAAATACGGTTCTCAACCCATCGGAGAAGGTAAGACCATCGTAATAGATTACTCTGCGCCCAACATTGCCAAACCTTTCCATGTTGGTCACCTCCGCTCTACAGTGATCGGTAACTCATTGCGCAAAATCTTTGAATTCATGGGATATAAGTGTATTGGCATAAACCACTTGGGTGACTGGGGAACACAGTTTGGCAAACTCATAGTAGCGTATAAGCTGTGGGGTAAGAAAGAGGAGGTAGAAGCTCAAGGCATAAAAGAACTCATGCGCCTATATGTAAAATTTCATGAAGAAGCCGAAAAGGACCCCAAGCTGGAAGATGAGGCAAGAAGCTGGTTTGCGCGCATGGAAAAAGGAGACAGCGAGGCATTAAGGTTATGGCAATGGTTTAAAGATATAAGCCTTAAAGAATTCCAGAAAGTATATGACCTCCTTGGTGTCCATTTTGATTCGTATGCCGGCGAAAGCTTTTACAACGATAAGATGGACGCCGTGATTGAAGAACTCAAGCAAAAAAACTTGCTCAAAGAAAGCGAAGGGGCGTTAATCGTAGACTTAGAAGAATACGGAATGCCCCCCTGTATGATACTGAAAAAAGATGGCAGTAGCCTATATGCTACACGTGACATAGCCGCCGCTATCTACCGCAAAAAAACATATAATTTCCATAAATGTATATATGTAACAGGTGCGGCACAAAGCCTTCACTTCCAACAGTGGTTCAAGGTTATAGAGCTTATGGGGTACGAATGGGCTAAGGACCTCATTCACGTCCCCTTTGGCCTCGTAAGTCTGGGTGGAGAAAAGCTATCCACACGCAAAGGAAAAGTTGTATTGCTTGAAGACATATTGTCTGAAGCCATTAAAAAAACCCTCGAAATAATCCAAAGCAAAAACCCCGAACTGGAAAATAAGGAAGAGGTAGCCCGCCATATGGGCGTGGGCGCTGTCATATTCAGCGACTTGTATAGTAATAGAATTAAAGACGTGTCCTTCTCTTGGGATGAGGTTTTAAACTTCGACGGAGAAACCGGACCGTATGTACAGTACACTCACGCTAGGTGTTGTAGCGTCATTCGAAAAGCCTACGATGACCCCAATAACTTTAATCCTGATATGCTTCAGACAAAAGAAGAATATCAACTATGCAAGACTTTGTACCAGTTTCCTGAAAAAGTCATGTTAGCTTTGACGCAGCTTGAACCTTCTATAATAGCCCGCTATTTGGTGGACGTTGCACAAGACTTCAATCGCTTCTACCATGAACACCCCATACTAGTAGATGATCAACAACTGAAAGCAGCAAGATTAGCCCTGGTAAAAGCCACAAGAATTACGTTGGCTAACGGGCTTAGACTCTTAGGACTCAAACCCCTTGAAAGGGTGTAGGAGGAGGCATATGAAAAGAATAGTACTAACCGGCGGGGGCACGGCAGGACACGTGACCCCCAATATAGCACTTATTCCGGAACTTAAACGCCAAGGCTGGGAAATTCATTATATAGGCACAAAAAACGGGATAGAGTACAGCCTCATCTCAAAACATAGCGACGTTATATACCATGCCGTGCAATCAGGCAAACTAAGGCGGTATCTAGACATCAAGAACTTTACTGACCCTTTTAAAGTGGCATACGGCATAGGCCAATCATTGCATATAATACAAAAGATAAAACCTAATGTCATATTCTCAAAAGGAGGATTTGTATCCGTCCCAGTTGTAATAGGCGGGTGGGTAAACCGTATCCCAGTCATAGTACATGAATCAGATATCACTCCTGGCCTGGCCAATAAAATAGCCTCTTTATTCGCACAGGTTATCTGCACTACCTTTCCTGAAACTGTATCCGAATTTAAAGGAAACAAGGCTGTATATACCGGCACTCCGATACGCAAAGAACTGTTTCAGGGTAATATTGAAACCGGCAGGAAATTATGCGGTTTTACACAGGAAAAGCCGGTAATAATGGTAATGGGAGGTAGTTCGGGGTCACTAGCCATAAATAACTGTTTACGAAAAATAGTCAAAAAGCTTCTAACCCGTTTTCAAATAGTACACATATGTGGTAGGGGAAATATAGATCCAAGTTTTGCAGGTATTCCGGGATATGTCCAATTTGAATACCTGGATAAAGAGTTACCTCATATCATGGCGCTGGCCGATATAGTGGTATCACGAGCCGGATCCAATTCCATCCACGAATTTTTAGCTCTTAAAAAACCCTGCCTCTTGATCCCGTTGCCATTGGGAGCCAGCCGTGGGGATCAAATATTGAATGCCAAATCATTTGAAAAAAAGGGTTACAGCAAGGTTCTCCTACAAGAAGACATGACCGAAGATTCACTATACCTCTCCATTTTAGACCTTTACAACAAGCGCCATCAATATATAAAAGCCATGTCTACCGAAGATCATACATCCGGTACTAAAAATGTCCTAGAGGTCATCAACAAATATGCATAATTTCGCATAAATAACATCACAATAAATAAAGAGTTCCTTGTATGAAAAGGAGCTCTTTTTATTTAGCAACCCTAACCCCAAAGAAAGGAGGATAAGAAGGCATGGAACTTACAAACAAAGAAAAGATATTATTAGAAGACCAGCTCAAAACCGAATACATGTGCATGAACAAATACAGGGCATATGCTGCACAGGCAGTAGACCCGGAAATTAAATACCTTTTTGATATGGTAGCAAAACAAGAGGAACAGCATGCAAATACCATAAAAATGCTACTTCAACAAGGTGGTTTCAACCCGCCAAAACAGCAATAACACTATAATAGGAGGGAAAAAATTATGTCTCAAAATCAATTGACTGAAAGAGACATGCTCTACGATTCCATAATGACCGAAAAATACGTCTCAGACGCTTACAACACTACTGTTATGGAATCGGTCAACCAAAATATAATTGAAGCCCTACAGCACATTCAACAAGAAGAGCAGGAACACGCAAAGCTGTTTTTTGAAGCCATGCACCACCGCGGCTGGTACACCGTTGAAGCCGCCCATCCCAGCCAGGCCGCCAAACAAGAAGTTGACCAGCAGATTTCAAGCCAGATGCAAAGCAGGCGCCAGCAGCTGGAACAAAAGATACAAAATCAAGGATAAAATAAAAAAGTAAAAGGGGTATTTAACCCCTTTTTTATTAATCTGTTAACAAATCTTCTTTACCCAGCCAAATCTGTCTTCCTCTTTGCCGTATTGAATACCCGTCAGTTTATCATACATCAGTTTAGAGAACTCTCCCACTTGCCCTCCGTTTATCTGTATAATCCTATCATTCCAGTTAAGTTCGCCCACAGGAGATATTACAGCAGCAGTACCCGTACCAAATACTTCTTCAAGCTCGCCTTTTTCATGAGCTTCAAATACTTCTTCTATGGAAATCAACCTTTCTTCTACTTTATAGCCCATGGACCTGGCAAGGGTGATGACAGAGTCGCGGGTAATACCCGGCAGTATGCTGCCCCCTTCAAGCGTTGGCGTCACAATCACGCCATCTATTTTGAAGAAGATGTTCATGGTACCAACTTCCTCTACATACCTATGATGACATGCATCCAACCATAATACTTGCGTATATCCTTTTTTCTTAGCTTCTTCAGCAGCATAAAGGCTGGCAGCGTAATTAGCAGCAGCTTTTGTATATCCTAAACCGCCTTTGGCAGCTCGCACATACTTGTCGGTAACATATATCTTCACAGGCTTAAACCCTTCAGCGTAGTATGCGCCCACAGGGGAGAGTATAATAAACAGCTTATAAGTATTTGACGGCCTTACGCCAAGATAAGGGTCAGTGGCAATGATAAAAGGCCTTATATAAAGTGCTGTCCCTTCTGCATCAGGAACCCAATCTCTTTCGATCTCAAGCAGCATCTTCAAACCTTCCCATAGAAGCTGTTCATCCACTTGGGGAATACACAACCTCTCAGCCGACCTGTTTAACCTCGCAATGTTATCCATGGGACGGAATGTAACCACTTCTCCCCTTATATTCCTGTACGCCTTTAAACCTTCAAAAATGGCTTGGCCATAATGAAATACCATAGCAGACGGCTCAAGGCTTATAGGACCATAAGGTACTATCCTAGGGTCATGCCACCCTTTCTCCGTGTTATAGTCCATGACAAACATGTGATCAGTAAACATAATGCCAAATTTAAGCTCATCGCTTTTGGGCTTTGGCTTTGGATTTTGGTTCCTTATAAACTGAATACCACTCATAAATATGCCTCCCACATTGTTTTGATTTGATGTATAAAAATTATCATTGGTAAATTATATCACCTCTGTTTCCCAATTTCCATATATATCAAATTCATTTTTTAAATTATTAGCAGGTACATCAACCCCATCATTCCTCCGAACGTTTTACCTTTGCAACAGAAACCACTGAGGCACCTTCATCCAGCTTCATCAGTATAACTCCTTGGGTGTTCCTGCCAGTGTTGGCAACTTCTCTGGAGTCTATTCGTATAACTGTCCCTTCGGAATTGATGATCATCAAATCATCATCGTCTGTAACCACTTTTAAAGCCACTAATTTCCCCGTCTTTTTAGTGATGTTCATGGTGATGATACCTTTCCCACCTCGACCTTGTACCCTATATTCGTCAACACGCGTCTTTTTCCCGTATCCGTTTTCGCTTATCGAGAGCACATAAGCCCCTTCTCTCACGAGCTCCATACCAATTACATGGTCTCCTTCCTCAAGCTCCATACCCTTTACTCCCATAGCTGTTCTTCCCATAGGCCTCACTTCAGACTCATGGAACCTGATAGCCATTCCCTTATGAGACGCCATTATTATCTCCTTATTGCCATCAGTTAGCTGGGCCTGTATCAATTGGTCATCCTCCTTAAGTGTAATCGCCACAAGACCCCCTTTACGTATATTCAAAAATTCATCCAAAGCACACTTTTTGACATAGCCATTGCGAGTTGCCATCATGATATATCTATTATCATCTGCTTCTCTTATAGGGATGACAGCCTGTATCCTCTCACCCGATGCCACTTGTATCAAGTTTATTATGGGAGTTCCTCGGGCTTGTCTTCCAGCTTCGGGTATTTCATAAGCCTTAAGCTCATAAACTTTACCATGGCTGGAGAAAAACAATAGCCTGTCATGGGTTGAAGTGACATATATGTCCTCTACAAAATCGTCTTCCCGGGTTTGAAGGGCCACAATACCCCGCCCTCCACGGTGCTGGATTTTGTATACACTAAGTGGGGTCCTCTTTACATACCCATAGTGGGTCAAGGTGATCACTACATCCTCTTCCTGGATTAAATCCTCGGCCTCTATTTCCTCAGCCGTTAAGGAGATTTTAGTCCTTCGCTCGTCTTCATACTTTTCCTTTATAGCCAATAATTCCTCCTTTATGATGTTATACACCATGCGCTCGTTGGCCAAAACGTCTTGGAGATACTTTATAGTGTTTTGAAGCTCTGCATACTCTTGCTCAACTTTTTCTCGTTCCAAACCGGTCAGCCGCTGCAGACGCATATCGAGTATGGCCTGAGCCTGTTTTTCGGTCAGCGAAAATTTCTCCATTAGACCTTCTTTTGCAATTTGAACGGTCCTGGAGTTGCGAATAAGCGAGATCACCGCGTCAATGTGATCCAGAGCAACGAGTAAGCCTTCCAGTATGTGAGCCCTTGCCTGTGCCCTGTCAAGGTCATGACGCGTGCGGCGGGTTATGACGTCTTTCTGATGAAGTATATAATAAGTGAGCATCTCCTTGAGATTCAAGATTTTGGGCTGCCCATCAACCAAAGCCAGCATAATAACCCCAAACGTCTCTTGCATCTGGGTATGTTTGTATAGATAGTTTAAAACCACAGTGGGATTAGCATCCTTCTTAAGCTCTATTACAATTCGCATTCCCGATTTATCCGATTCATCCCTTATATCAGATATACCTTCTATGCTCTTGTCACGTACCAACTCTGCGATCCTTTCAATTAATTTAGCCTTGTTTACTTGATAAGGTATCTCGGTAACAACTATACGGGACCTACCATTATTCATCTCTTCAATTTCCGCTTTTGCTCTAGTCACTATACGCCCTTTCCCTGTAGCATAAGCCTCTTTTATACCCTCTTGGCCAAGAATTATACCACCAGTTGGAAAATCCGGTCCCTTTATATATTTCATGAGCTGCTCTATGGTAATGTCAGGATTGTCTATAAGGGCAATAGTACCGTCTATAACCTCACCAAGGTTGTGAGGGGGAATATTGGTAGCCATTCCCACTGCAATACCTGATGAACCATTAACCAGCAAATTTGGAAACTTAGAAGGAAGTACAGTAGGCTCCTTTAAAGTCTCATCAAAGTTTGGCATAAAGTCCACTGTCTCTTTGCCTATATCGGCCATGAGCTCCATGGCAATCTTTGACAACCTTGCTTCGGTATAACGCATTGCAGCAGGCGAATCACCGTCTATCGAACCAAAATTGCCATGGCCATCCACCAAAGGATAGCGTATGGAGAAATCCTGTGCCATGCGCACCATAGCTTCATAAACCGCTGCATCTCCGTGAGGATGATATTTACCCAGCACATCTCCTACGATTCTAGCAGATTTTCTGTACGGCTTATCCGGTGTAAGGCCCAGTTCAAACATGGAATACAGTATTCGCCTGTGTACAGGCTTTAAACCGTCCCTGACGTCGGGAAGCGCACGGCTTACTATGACACTCATAGCGTAATCTATAAAAGACTTCTTAACTTCCTCCTCTATGTTTACCTCTATTACTCTCTGCCTAGCAAGGTCCATACCAAATCTTCCCCTCTACTTCAAAGTTTTATATATCCAAATTCTTTACCAGCTTTGCATTCTTCTCAATAAATTCACGTCGAGGCTCAACCTTTTCACCCATGAGAATAGTAAAAATCTCATCAGCTGCTATGGCATCCTCCATCTTAACCTTCAATATGGTCCTTGTCTCAGGGTTCATGGTGGTTTCCCACAGCTGCTCAGGGTTCATCTCACCCAAACCTTTATAGCGCTGTATTTCAATACCCTCACGGCCTATTTCATTGAGCAGCTTATCCAGTTCAGCATCGCTATAAACATAATACTCATCCCTGCCCTTGGTCACCCTGTAAAGAGGTGGCTGGGCTATATACACATGGCCATTCTCTATAAGAGGCCTCATATAGCGGTAGAAAAACGTAAGCAACAGCGTGCGTATATGGCTCCCGTCCACATCAGCATCAGTCATACATATGATGCGGTGATACCTAAGCTTGTTTATATCAAACTCATTGTCGATACCCGTCCCAAAAGCCGTTACCATAGCCTTTATCTCTTCGTTTGCCAGTATCTTGTCAAGCCTAGCTTTTTCAACGTTTAAAATCTTACCCCTTAAGGGCAACACGGCCTGAAAACGCCTGTCTCTACCCTGTTTCGCAGAACCACCTGCCGAATCTCCTTCCACAAGAAATATCTCACTGAGAGCAGGGTCCTTTTCTGTACAGTCGGCCAACTTTCCAGGCAGCGATGTACTCTCTATAGCGCTTTTTCTCCTCACCAGCTCTCGTGCTTTGCGAGCCGCTTCTCTGGCTCTTGCTGCGCTTATGGCTTTCTCGATTATTGCCCTGGCAATAGAAGGGTTTTCCTCCAAAAACACAGTTAAACCCTCATAGACTATGCTGTCTACCAGCCCACGTACTTCGGTATTACCCAGCTTTGTTTTGGTTTGCCCCTCAAATTGAGGCTCCACCAGCCTTACGTTTATAATCGCTGTCAGGCCTTCCCTGGTATCTTCTCCTGTCAAGTTTTCATCATTTTGCTTTAATATGTTATATTTTTTAGCATAATCATTAAGCGCACGGGTCAAGGCCGACTTAAAGCCTATGAGGTGAGTACCCCCTTCATGGGTAGCAATATTGTTGGCAAATGAGTATATATTTTCCATGTATGAATCATTGTATTGGAGCGCTACCTCCACAAAGGTAGTATTCTTCTCACCTGAAATATATATGGGCTCGGGGTGCAAGATATTTTTATTCTTGTTTAAATACTTAACAAAAGATGCTATTCCTCCATCGTAATGAAATTCTTTCTTTATTCCTTCCCGTTCATCTTCAAACACTATACGCAACCCTTTATTTAAAAAAGCCAGTTCACGCAGCCGATTAGCCACTGTCTCGCTGCTAAAGTTTATCTCCTCAAATATCTCAGCATCGGGTTTAAAGGTTATTATAGTCCCAGTTTCATCTGTATCGCCAATCACTTCTAGATTTGAGACGGTTTTACCGCGCTCATACCGTTGCCTATATACATGCCCATCTCTCTTTACAATTACCTCTAGCCATTCCGAGAGGGCATTTACTACCGAAACGCCTACTCCATGTAACCCGCCCGAAACTTTATAACCCTGCCCGCCAAACTTTCCTCCAGCGTGAAGAACGGTAAGTGCCACTTCAACTGCCGGTTTGCCCACCTGAGGATGGATACCAACGGGGATACCCCTACCATTATCTGCAACGGTAACCGACAAATCTTTATGAATTATAACATGTATGTAATCACAAAAGCCAGCCATAGCCTCATCAATGCTATTATCCACAACTTCGTAAATAAGCTGATGGAGGCCTTTGATGCCTGTACTCCCTATATACATTCCGGGCCTTTTTCTAACTGCTTCTAACCCTTCCAAAACCTGTATTTGAGTCTCATCGTATACGGCTCCATTGTTTCTCTTATTTTGCTCCATCCCATGTTCCCTCCGCCTCTTTGCTATCTAAAGCAATTCCATCTATAAACAAACTCCTTTTAAGAAGGGTAGAAGAAGAAATAGGTGACAAAAACACCACCGTTTTTTTATCAATTTCTGCCAGTATAAAGGTTTTAGGTTGGTCATCTGATACTCTTTTAACAAACCCCTCTTCCTCCGCAATATGCAAAAATTCCCGATTTATTCGGGACGCATTTATGGTATCTATATCAAAGATGGCAATAATGTTCTTAGTTGAAACCACTACGTCTCCTCCAAGGTGTAATATCATACTTATTCCTCCAATACAGCCTAAAATCACGCTTATGGCCCTATTATAACCGTTTTTTACTCAATTTTAAAGCCCTATTTTTAAATATCGCCCATTTTTATCAATAAATTTGCCTTCTTGTTACTTTACCTTCCTCTACCTCGTAAACATGAAATTTTTCTAGCTCCCACGGCGGTATACTATTTAAATCAGTAGCTGTGATAAACACCTGGACATCCCCAAGCTCTTCAAACAACTTCCTTTGGCGCCAATCATCAAGCTCTGACATTACATCATCCAACAATAGAACGGGGTATTCCCCCGTTTCTCTATACATAAGCTCAATATCAGAGAGTTTAAGCGACAACGCCACCGTCCTCTGTTGACCCTGAGAACCAAACACCCGAACATCCACACCGTTTATCTCAAACCCGATATCATCTCGATGACAACCAATCCCCGTACTACCACGTTGTATATCTTCTTCTCTATTCCTTTCAAGGGCAGCCAAAAACTCTTTCTTTATATTGGCTGTGTCCAGGCTGCTCACCTTGATTGACGGCTTGTATTCTATATTAAGCCTTTCAGCTCCTAAAGAAATCCTTTCATGAATATCCCTGGCTATTTTTGAAAGGCTATCTACAAATTCGAACCTTTGTTTTATTACGAAAGCTCCAGCTTCCGATAGTTGCTCATCAAATACCTCCAACATTTTTTTCGCTTGCGAACTTTTAGTTATTTCTTTCAAAAGGTTATTTCGATGATTAAGTATCCTGTTATATTGCTGAAGGTAATAGAAATACTGGGGCCTAATTTGGGATATCTCTATATCCATATACCGACGCCGTTCCGAAGGAGCTTCTTTTACCAGCTTTAAATCCTCCGGAGAAAATATCACGGCATTAAAATGCCCCATAAGCTCACCCAGTTTTTGTATCATTACGCCGTTTACCTTTATCCTCTTTTTATCTTTGTGGCTTAAAAAGACCTCTATTGAGTTATACCCCATTCTTTTCTCAACCAACACCTTTATATAGCAGGTATCCTGTCCCCATCTAATGAGCTCACTGTCCCTAGGTGTTCTGTGAGAACGCCCGCTACATGTAAGGAATATAGACTCCAATATATTGGTCTTACCCTGTGCGTTTTTGCCAACAAATAGTATTCTCCTATTATCAAATTTTAAACTGAGATTTTGGTAATTTCTGTAATTACTCAGGGTTAACTCCTTTAGATGCACCCTCAGCACTTCCTCCCCCGATAACGCGATATACGCCTGCTCTTTCAACCTCTACACAATCGCCAGGATATAATTTTCTACCCCTCCTTAGTTCCACCTCTCCATTTACCTTGACCATACCGCTCTTTATCATGTGGCTTGCCTCAGAACCAGTGGCAGCTATATTAGCCCACTTCAAAAACTGGGTAAGCTTTATATATTGAGTATGTATCATAATATCCTGCATGTTTTCATCTCCTAACTGTGTAGTCTAACAGGAAGCACAAGATAACAATAGGCTTCTCCTTCTAAAGGACGAACAATGCATGGGCTGACATTTGTAGTAAAATCCAAGCAGATCTCGTTGTCCTTTATAACGCGCGTCACATCTAGCAGGTACCGTACGTTAAAAGCAATCTCTATATTCCTACCTTCCACAATTATTGGAATTTGCTCATATATCTTGCCTATATCCGAATTGGAAGTAATTATCAACTTGTCATCTTGTACGGTTAGCTTTACCAGGTTGTTTTCAAGCTCTCGCGCCATCAATGACGCTCTCTCGAGGCTCTGCTGGAAAAGAAGCCTGTCAATTTTAACCCTGGTTTTATACTCAAAGGGTATTATCTGTTTGTAGTTTACAAATTCACCTTCTAGTAACCGGGAGATGACCTGCGTATTCCCCAAATCAAAGTGCACATGCTTCTCTCCTACGTTTATATACAAATCAAGTTCTTCATCTTCTAAGACTTTGCTAATTTCATTGAGAGATTTACCCGGTACAATTATACTGGCATTTTCTGTATCTTCAGAAATAAACTCCCTCCTTAGTGCCAGCCTGTACCCATCAAGGCAAACTATTGTAATACGACCATTCTCCACCTCAATTAGAGCACCAGTCAAGATGGGCCTGGTTTCATCAGTGGCTACGGCAAAGACGGTTTGTTGGATCATTTTCTTGAAAGTATCCTGTGTCAATTTTATCTGTTTTCTTTTCTCAATCTGCGGAATTTCAGGGTATTCGTAGGGCTCTAGCCCTTGGAGGGTAGTAAATATACTATCTTCGCATATTATATCCATTTGGAATCTCTCATTTAACTGCAACGTTATGTCAGCTTCAGGGAATTTTTTTATGACATCTCCAAATATATGCGAAGGCATGACGACGGAACCCTCTTCTATAACTTCCGCGTTTATGCGCGTCTCAATCGTAATATCAAGGTCTGTGCCCGTTAACCTGACAAAATTATCTTTAGCTTCTACTAGTATGCCTTGTAATACAGGCATGGTGCTCTTGGTTGGAATTGCCCTTTGTACTACTGCTATGGCATTGGAAAGGTCTTTTTGAAAACACTTGAACCTCATAGCGTACCTCCTGGTTGTAGTTGTTTATTTGAAGTAGATTAGTAATAATAGTAATAAAAGTTGTGGATATGTGGATTTTTGTGTCGAAATGGACAAAATCCACATGTCATATGTGGATAGGGGTGGGGATATACCCTTGAATTTTTAGCTATCTTGTCCACAGGTTGTGTATATTTAGCCCTCCCTGATCTTTTTTTTGAGTTCGTCGATGGTTCTTTTAAGTTGGTTATCTTTTTGTATGTCTTCTTGAATTTTTTCGCATGCGTGTATAACTGTTGTATGGTCGCGCCCTCCAAACTCTTCTCCAATTTTTGGCAGAGACTGATCAGTAAGTTCTCTGCACAGGTACATGGCTATCTGTCTGGGGTATGCTATTGGTCGACTCCTCTTTTTGGATTTAAAGTCGTCTACCTTCAGGTGGAAGTAGTCAGCCACTACCTGCTGTATTAGTGGTATGGTTATCTCTTTGGGCTGGGCGGTGGACAATATGTCCTTTAGCGCTTCTTCAGCTATGGATATATTTAGCTTATTATTTGTAAGAGAAGCGTAGGCCATAATTCTGATCAATGCTCCTTCTAGTTCTCTTATATTAGATTCAATGCGCTTGGCGATAAATAGCAGTATCTCATCGTCGATTTCTATGTTTTCCAGCTCAGCCTTTTTCTTTAAGATTGCCACTCGAGTTTCAAGGTCAGGTGGCTGTATATCGGCGATTAAGCCCCATTCAAACCTGGAGCGTAACCTGTCCTCAAGTGTGGGAATTTCTTTTGGTGGCCGGTCGCTGGATATTATTATCTGCTTGTTTGCTTCGTGCAGGGCATTGAAAGTATGGAAAAACTCTTCCTGGGTTCTTTCCTTACCAGCAATAAATTGGATGTCGTCTATCAATAAAACGTCTATATTGCGATAGCGGTTACGAAATTCCACGTTTTTGTCATCACGTATGGAATTTATTAACTCATTTGTAAATTTTTCCGATGTAACGTAAAGTACTTTAGCTTTAGGATTATGTGCTAAGATGTAATGTCCTATGGCATGCATTAAGTGAGTCTTTCCCAGCCCTACACCACCGTATATGAAAAGAGGATTGTATGCCTTTGCTGGCGCTTCGGCTACTGCAAGGCATGCGGCATGGGCAAATCTATTGCTGTTGCCTACTACAAAGGTATCGAAGGTGTATTTTGGATTTAATATACTGTGCGTCTGGGAGTTGTCTATATCTTTATTGTTTGCGCTCTCAATATAAGCTTCTATTTCGTTTTCAAGAATGAATTTAACATAAATAGGTATCCCTGCCACTTCCTTTAAGGAACCGGCTATGGTCTCTATATATCTGGATTGGAGGATATTCTTAGTAAATTCATTGGGTACGCTCAGAACAATCTCGTTGTCTTTCAAAATAAGCGGCTGTATAGCCCTGATCCAGGTATTAAAACTGACATCGGATAATTGAGCTTTCATGTATTGGAGAGCTTTGGCCCACAGGTCTGCAATATTTTTGCTCATCAAAAAAACCTCCTAAAGTTTTGGGAAAACTTTCTAAGTAATATTTTTTCCAAAATTATCAATAATAATATCTGCTAGACGGTTTTAAACAAAAAATAGAGCAAATTATCCACACTACTCACAATTGGAAAACCCTTATTTTTTAAGCATAGCCGTGAAAAATTCATAAGTTATACACAGAGTTATCCACAACATGTGTATAACTTTAAGGGATTCTTTCCTTAATTATATATCCCAAAGTTATCAACAGGCAATAATATAATATCAGAATATTTGTGGATAATCAACGTCGAAGTGTTTGATTTTCTTGACATGCTGGAGATGTTTCGCTTATAATACTATCGTATTCAACAGTTGTAAGGTTAAGAAAAGGGAAGGATAAATTAGCAGGAAGGAGGGTTGAAAGGTATGCTGAGGACGTACCAGCCTAATAATCGAAAACGTAAGAAAGTGCATGGTTTTAGAAAGAGAATGAGCACGAAGAGTGGTCGTATGGTGATTAAGAGGAGGAGGAAGAAGGGCAGGAAGGTTTTGACAGCATAATGAGGCCGCTGGTAAGTGGCCTTTTCTGACATTAAGCGGTAGTTTGTTGGAGGATAAAAGTGAAAAAGATTTACAGGTTGAGAAAACGAAGGGACTTCAACTATACCTATCAAAAAGGTAAGTCGCTTGCTAATCAGTACTTGGTATTGGTGTATCGTCGGACGGGCCTTCCTGTTACTCGTGCGGGTTTTTCGGTAAGCAAGAAGTTTGGTAAATCTGTCAGGCGAAACAGAATAAGACGTCAATTGAGAGAGATATATCGTAGGAGAATTCCGAGTATAAAAGAAGGTTTTGATTTAATTTTCGTAATACGAAAGGATGCTGGTGAGGTGGAGTTTTCTAAGCTAGAAGAGGCAGTAGACAATCTTTTAAAAAGGGCTGGGCTTTTCAAGGAGATGGATTAATGTGGTAACTATGTTGATGAGAAGCCTTTTGGTAGGTATTATACGGTGTTACCAAAGATCGATTTCGCCTTTGCTCCCAAACAGTTGTCGTTTTTATCCTACATGCTCTGAATATGTTGTACAAGCAGTTGAAAAATATGGAGTTTTAAAAGGTCTGTTTATGGGAATAAAAAGAGTATTAAAATGTCATCCGTTTCATCCGGGAGGATATGATCCGTTAGAGTAGTTGATGGGGGTAGTGAATGTAATGAGTCATTTAATGTCAAGTGTATTGGTAATTGCAGAGGCTGCTAATCCGGGACTGTGGGGTTCGTTTGTGAATTTTTTAGCAGATATATTGCGGCTTATAAATAATATCACCAATAATTACGGCCTTTCGGTGGTTTTATTTACGATACTTATGAGGCTTGTTTTGTTGCCGTTAGATTTGAAGGCCAAAGCTTCGACCAAGAAGCTGAATGAGATACAGCCTTTATTGAAAGAAATAAACGAAAAGTACAAATATGACCCTGATAAGAGGAATAGAAAGACGGCTGAACTGTATCAAAAGTATGGCGTAAATCCATTGGGGGGTTGTCTTCCTTTATTGATACAGATTCCCATATTTTTTGCTTTGTTTGCAGCTTTAAGACAAATCTCCAGTATGGAGCTGGGAAGCTTTTTGATAGATGTTATTAGACATCACGACCCTTCTGTAGTACCTGTTTTAGATCAAATTACAAAAGCGGTAGAGTCCTCTAGTGCTGTTAAACAAAGGATGATAGATATCATCCCTCAATTGTTTATTAGAAGTGATTTGCCAATCGTTGAGCGAATGAAGGAAATTGCAGGGGCGGAAAATGTTTCGCTGCTTTTGGAAACAATCAAAAGCATAAGCGATAAGGAGATATACAGTTTTCTCAATTCTCAATACGGTGCTTACAGATTCCTGTGGATTAAAAACGTATGGATTGCCGATTCTCCCCTTGTGAGCGTGGTAGGAAGACCTATTGATCTGTTTTCGGATCAATGGAATGGCCTTTTTATACTCCCTGTCCTTGCAGGTTTAACCTCTTATTATCAAACAAAGTTGACAAGCACATCAGCGACAAACCAGCAAACGGGCGGTTTTGCTGCAATTTTTCCTATATTGTCGGTATGGTTTACTGCCATGTATACAGCGGCATTTGGTGTATATTGGGTTACCAATAATATATTTCAAATAGTCCAACAAATTATGTATAATAGGAGAAATTCATCCGAAGGGGAAGGTGTAAAGCCGTGAAAAGCGTGGAGACCACCGGTAGGACTATCGAAGAGGCTATTTTGATGGCTGTGGCCAAGTTGGGGGTTCAAAGGGATAATCTTGAAATTGAAATCCTTGAACAGCCTGTAAAAGGGCTGTTTGGGATAATAGGTGGTAGGGAAGCAAGGATTCGGGCCACTGTTAAAAGGAACGTTAAGGATGAGATAAAAAGCTTTTTGTCCAGGGTTTTGGAATTAATGGGGGTTGAGGCCAGGATAGAGATAACAGAAGAAGAATCTCAAATAATGGTAAGGCTTAACGGTAAAAATATGGGGTTGGTGATAGGCCGTAGGGGAGAAACGCTGGATGCGCTTCAGTATATTACAAATCTTGTTGTAAATAAAGGTACAAGCAATAGTAAGCGTATAATCATAGATACGGAGGAATATCGAAGTAAAAGAGAAGAGACTTTAAGGAAGTTGGCCAAGCGACTGGCTGATAAAGTACAGCGTACAAAGAAGAGCATTGTCCTTGAACCGATGAATCCTTATGAACGGCGCATTATACATTCTACTCTTCAGAACCATCCTTATGTGATGACATATAGCGAAGGAGAAGAGCCTTATAGAAAAGTGGTTATAAAGCTGAAATAGTTGGTTATATTTTATATTAACCCAGTAAAAAGTTGCTGGGTTAATATTTATGTTCAAAGTAAGGAGAAATTTTGGGGCCAAATTGCTTTAAAACAGATAATTATATTGGCTAAAAAAGAGGATGATGGATTATGGCAGTGGAAATGGAAGATACGATAGCCGCTATTTCAACTCCAATCGGCGTGGGTGGCATAGGTATCGTCAGGATGAGCGGAAGTAAATCGCAGGAGATATTAAACAGGATATTTAGAACCAAAAGCGGGAAACAGCTAACCGGTTTGGAGGATCGCCGGTTTTATTATGGGCATATAGTAGATGGCCAGGGACAAGTTATCGATGAGGTGCTTGTGGTGGTTATGAAGGCACCTCATTCCTATACTAAAGAGGACGTAGTAGAAATACATTGTCATGGTGGAATAATTCCTCTCAGACAGATATTGAAGCTTGTCATTGAATGTGGGGCCAGGTTGGCGCAGCCAGGAGAATTTACCAAACGGGCTTTTTTAAATGGTAGAATTGATCTAGCGCAGGCTGAGGGAATAATGGAGCTTATTTATTCCCAAACTGAGATTCAAGCTAGGGCGTCGATAAAACACATGGAAGGTGCTTTATCTGAGAAAATTCGCGGTATAAGGGGAAAGCTGTTGAATGTCATGGCTCATATAGAAGTAACCATCGATTATCCCGAAGAGGATATAGAGGAATTGCCGAGAGAGAATTATTTGCAAGACCTTGATGAGGTGATGAAGGAGATTGATTATTTACTGAGTACAGCTGAACAAGGGAAGATAATCAGGCATGGCATTAAGGTAGTAATTGTAGGTAAGCCCAATGTAGGCAAGTCTTCTCTTCTCAATGCCTTACTTAAAGAGAATCGCGCCATCGTTACTGATATACCCGGTACTACCAGGGATGTGATCGAGGAATCGCTAAATATAAATGGTCTCCTGGTAAGGATACTTGATACAGCGGGTATAAGGGAGACTACGGATATTGTAGAAGAACTAGGAGTTGAGCGGTCAAGAAAAAGCATAGAAGAGGCAGACTTGGTTTTGTGGGTACTGGATGCATCCAGGCCGTTTGATGATGAGGACAAGAGGATTATGGCTGAAATAGCCGACAAAAAAGTCATTGCTGTGGTCAATAAAATTGATAAGCCCATTGTTTTGGATTTGAATGACATTGAATTGAATGTGCCGGTTATACGCGCTTCTATGATTTTGAATAAGGGTATAGAAGATATAGAAAGGTGTATATATGATGCCGTTATGGAAGGGAAAGTAGAGTCAGACGATGGGATTTTTATAACCAATCTGCGACATCAGGAGGCATTGATGAGGGCAAAAGAGCACGTTGTGGAGGCCATGAAGGCCTTAGAGGGCGGTATACCTGTGGATTTGGTATCGATTGATATACGAGAGGCTTGTGATGCATTAGGAGCTATAACTGGAGAAGCGGTGACAGAGGACTTGATCGAAAAAATATTTTCAGAATTTTGCGTAGGGAAATAGGGGTTGAGTGTGGCTATGGAATTTTATGCGGGAGATTATGACGTAATTGTGATAGGAGCTGGGCATGCAGGATGTGAAGCGGCTCTTGCTGCAGCGCGGTTAGGCTGCAGGACGGCTGTTTTTTCCATAAGCCTGGAAGGTATAGCCCTTATGGCTTGTAACCCTTCCATAGGCGGTACCTCCAAGGGACACTTGGTGAGAGAAATAGACGCTTTGGGCGGACAAATGGGCATAAATACCGATAAGACTTTTATTCAAATAAGAATGATAAATACCGGCAAAGGACCAGCGGTTCATTCCTTAAGAGCTCAGGCAGATAAGAGGAACTATCATCTTCAGATGAAGCAGACACTGGAACGGCAGGAAAATCTTGATGTAAAGCAGGGTGAAGTGGTTTCTATAAGGGTTAAAGGAGGGGCTGTAGAAGGCGTTGTTTTGAGCACTGGTGAGTATTACGCCTGTCGCGCGATTGTGGTGGCTACAGGGGTTTATTTAAAGTCTCGCGTTATTATAGGGGAGTATTCTGTGAACAGCGGTCCTTCTGGCCTTTTTCCTGCAAATTATTTGTCTCAGTGTTTGAAGGACTTGGGGTTTAGGTTAAGAAGGTTTAAAACGGGAACCCCAGCCAGGGTCAATCGCAAAACCATAGACTTTTCAAAGATGAAGGAACAGCCAGGAGATGAAATCATAATTCCCTTTTCGTTCTTGCATGATACTATAAAAAGAGAACAAGTATCATGCTGGCTCACATATACCACTAAACGTACTCATGAAATCATTTTAAACAATCTGCATCGTTCCCCCCTGTATTCGGGTGTTATAGAAGGCATTGGGCCACGGTATTGCCCTTCCATAGAGGATAAAGTGGTCAAATTCAGGGATAAAGAGAGCCATCAAGTGTTTATAGAGCCTGAAGGGCTTAATACCCTTGAGATGTATGTCCAGGGTATGTCAAGCAGTATGCCAATTGATGTACAAATTGCCATGTATAGAACTATCCCAGGATTGGAAAACGTTCAGATTATGCGGCCTGCTTATGCCATTGAGTATGATTGTATTGACCCTACTCAACTCAAGTTATCGCTGGAAAGTAAGGAGATAAAAGGGTTATTTTTTGCAGGGCAGATAAATGGAAGTTCGGGTTACGAAGAGGCTGCAGCTCAAGGGATAGTAGCTGGTATAAATGCAGCGCAGTATATAAAAGGGCAGCCGCCGTTGATTTTGGATCGCTCCCAAGCATATATAGGGGTTTTGATTGACGACTTGGTTACCAAGGGTACCAATGAGCCATATAGGATGATGACCTCTCGTGCTGAATATCGCTTGCTTCTCAGGCAGGATAATGCTGACTTGAGGCTTACTGAAATTGGTAGGAAGATTGGATTGGTGGATGATAGAAGATATGATTTGTTCATGCGAAAGAAGGAGAAAATAGATAAGGAGCTGGCGAGGTTAAAAGAGGTAATTGTTGGCCCTACTGATAAGATGCTTGATTTTTTAAAGAAAAAGGGTAGCTCACTTATAAAGAGCGGGATTACCCTGTATGATTTATTAAAAAGGCCAGAGATTGAGTATGACGATTTTGAAGAACTAGGCTTTGCAAATCCTGAATTGACGAGGCAGGAAAAAGAAGAGGTGGAGATCCAGATAAAGTATGAGGGATATATAAAGAAGCAGATTCAACAGGCTGAACAGTTTAAAAAGATGGAAAATAAGCTGATACCGGAAGACATAGTCTATGATGATATACCTGGGCTGAGGAATGAGGCGAGGCAAAAGCTTAAAGATATAAGGCCTCGTTCCATAGGGCAGGCTTCTAGGATTTCTGGGGTGTCACCAGCAGATATATCGGTTTTGATGATTTATATGGAAAAGATGAGGAGGAAAAATGTCGATGGAAGACCTCGGTAGCGAAATGGAGCTTCTTAAGGCTGGCCTTAGTAAATGGGGTATAGATATAGATGATGTGAAAGTGGAGCAGTTTAGGAATTATATATATCTTTTAATGGAATATAACCGGAAAGTAAATTTGACCGCTATTACTGAACCTAGGGAGATTGTGATACAGCATTTCCTGGATTCTCTTTCCGTATTGACGATGGATAGTTTTCATCAAAAAGGGTGGGTTTTAGATGTAGGATCAGGTGCTGGCTTTCCCGGCATTCCTATAAAAATAGTCCTTCCTGAACTGAATATGGTGTTGCTTGATTCGTCGAAAAAGCGAGTGGCTTTTTTGAATCAAGTGATAAGGGCTTTAAAGCTTGATAAAGTAATGGCTGTTCATGGAAGGGCGGAGGTGTTGGGGCATTCTCAATACCGAGAGGCGTTCGATATAGTGGTATCGAGGGCGGTTGCTCCTCTCAGAATACTGTGTGAGTACTGTATACCCTTTTTACGCCTGGGAGGGCTTTTTTTATCATATAAAGGACCAGGAGCTTTGGAAGAGCTTGAGAAATCAAAAAATGCAATTGATATTTTAGGTGGGAGCTTTGTTGGGATAAAAGGTATTGATGTCCCTTTTTCAGAGAAAACGCATAACATAGTGGTTATAAGGAAAGATAGGAAGACTCCAGATAATTATCCTCGGGCACCCGGGAAACCTCAAAAATCGCCATTGTGATGGCGATTTTTTTGTTTCGGCGAATAAATATGAAGAAATATGAAGAAATATAGAAATAAAGAAAGGAAACTGCAGATATAATATAATAAATAAAAATTTTTAAAAAAATTTAAACAAATAAGAAGGAATTTAACAATTTATGGCGAATAGTATAAATAATTGAATGGGGGCGATAGAGATGTTGAGGGTTATAAAAAAAGGCGTATCGGACAATTGTATGATGGTTCAGCAAATACCGATTGAAAAAATAAGGCCAAATCCTTATCAACCGCGGAAAGAATTTTCAAAGCAGGGATTGGAGGAACTATCCCAGTCCATAAAACAGTATGGGGTGCTGCAACCTATCACTGTGAGGAGAGTCGGTTCTGATGCTTATGAGCTGATTGCTGGTGAGAGGCGCTTACGAGCCTGTCAAATGATAGGGATGGATTACATACCTGCGATAGTCTTAAATGTTAACGAGAGTGATTCAGCAATTGTGGCTATGATTGAGAACCTTCAGAGGGAGGATTTGCATTATTTAGATGAGGCAATGGGGTATGCCTGTTTGATACATGACCATGGTTTTACTCAAGAGGAATTGGCCAAAAGAATAGGAAAGAATCAATCCACCATTGCCAATAAGATGCGCCTTTTGAAGCTCCCAGATAATATAAAAAAGATGTTGCTGGAAAATAATTTATCAGAAAGGCATGCCCGGGCTTTGTTGAGGTTGCCAGATGATGATATGAAGTTGAAGGTACTTCAGCAGGTCATAAGTAAGAAGTACAACGTAAAAGAGACAGAGATGTTGGTGGAAAAAGTATTGGATAAGCTTCAGTCCAATAAGCTTAACAGTGTAAAGCGTACCAGGTTAAAACAGAAAACCAATAATGATGTAAGAATTTTTATAAACACTATTAAAAAGGCTGTAAATATGATAAAGGAATACGGTCTTAATCCAGAGATGACTCAAATCGATAGAGAGGATAGCGTGGAAATAATTGTAAAAATACCAAAGTTTATATAAAAATGTTTATATTTTTTCAAAGTAAAATACGGCCTAGCCAAAGAAATTTGGTGGTGCCGTATTTTATTTTTGTTACCCTTTAAATTAGAATGATGTTTTAATATAATATAGATTGAAGATTTAAGTTTAAAAATTAAATGAAGGGGTTGTAAATTTCATGTCTAAGGTAATCTCCATTGCCAATCAAAAGGGTGGGGTGGGCAAGACCACGACGAATGTGAATTTGAGTGCATGTATAGCGGCTTTGGGTAAGAAGGTGTTGACCATAGATATAGATCCGCAGGGCAATACCACCAGTGGAGTGGGTATTGATAAGAACAGGATAAATTGTTCTATTTATGATGTCTTGATAAATGGTGTTGATGCCAGGGAGGCCATAATATCTACCAAAATTGAAAATTTAGATCTCATACCTTCAAATATACAACTTGCCGGGGCTGAAATAGAGATGGTACCTATGATCGCGAGAGAAACCATTTTGAAGAGGGCTATTGAACCCATTAAAAATGAATATGATTACATATTTATCGATTGTCCTCCTTCTTTAGGGCTTCTCACTATCAATGCTTTGACTGCTTCTGATAAGGTAATGGTGCCAATTCAGTGCGAATATTATGCCCTTGAAGGCCTAAGCCAGCTAATTAACACAATAAACATAGTGAAAAAGAAATTGAATCCATCATTGGAGCTTGAGGGAGTAGTGTTGACCATGTTTGATGCTAGGACTAATCTTTCCATTCAGGTCGTGGAGGATGTGAAAAAACATTTTAGAGATAAAGTTTATAGAACCATCATTCCCAGGAATGTCAGGCTAGGAGAGGCTCCAAGTCATGGACTTCCAATAACATTGTATGACCCTAAATGTGTAGGCGCTGTTGCTTATTGCGAACTTGCAGAGGAGTTTATTGAGAATAACAAGGAGGCGATTTAGTTGGCAAAGCGTGGATTGGGAAGAGGACTGGATGCTTTACTTCAAACCTATGATGAGCAAACGGATTTTTCGGAGAAAGAAACAGTTAAAGAAATAAAAATAACTGATATTGATCCTAATGTTAATCAGCCAAGGAAGCGCTTTGATGAACAAAAGATAATGGAACTTGCACAGTCTATAAAACAACATGGCGTTGTTCAGCCTATTATAGTGAAACCTCATAACGGGAGATACATAATTGTTGTGGGGGAAAGAAGATGGCGGGCAGCTAGGCTTGCGGGTTTAACGCATATACCGGCTATTGTGAGGGATGTTGATAAGAGGGAGCTTGTAGAGATTGCTTTGATTGAAAATTTGCAGCGAGAGGATTTGAACCCGATAGAAGAGGCACAGGGAATACGTCAATTGATAGAGGAATATGGTCTTACTCAAGAACAAGTTGCGGAGAGGATAGGATGGAGCAGGTCTGCAGTGGCTAATGCCTTAAGGCTCCTCTCTTTGAGCGAGGAAATAAAGAGTTATTTGGAGGATGGCAGATTATCTGCTGGCCATGCAAGAGCTTTGTTAGCCGTTGAAGATGAAGAAGCAAGGTTGATGCTTGCAAAGAAGATAGTGGAGGATGGCTTGAGCGTTAGAGAGGTAGAAAAAGTAGTAAGAGATATTAAGAATGGTATAGATGGGACAAAAAAAGGCGATAAGAAGCAAGTTATGAAAAAGCCGGGTTATTTATTAGAACTTGAAGCAGCTCTTGAAGAACGTTTTGGGACTAAAGTTCAAATTACTCCCGGCAAGAAAAAGGGAATCATTCAGATGGAGTACTACAGCGATAGCGATCTCGAGAGGATAATAAATAAGTTGATGTCATAACCAAATGTTTCACGTGAAACATTTCAAAATTGTTTCACGTGAAACATTTTTAATATGGTTAAGGGTTCACCATTTATATGGTCCCCCTTATTAAATTTGTGAATATATTTGATTTAAAGAAAAATCGACCCATTAATGAATTTTCTATTAAAGAGTAGATTATATCAACAGGCGCTAATGTCAATATAACTGGTACTAATGAAAATAATAGAGACACAAAAAACATACCTCTTAAAATTCCTATTCCGGCACCTGCAAGTCCATCATATTTTTTTAAACTGGGTAACCCAAAGACCTCTTTTGCTATGGATATCCCTATTTGACAAATCATCCTGATTATCAAAAACAGTGCTATAAAACATACTATGTTAAGAATTATATAGGCAATGCTATAATTAAAATATTCTCCAACAGTAGAGAGATGAGGCAGAGCCCTATTTAGTATATTGGCCAGTACCAATCGATTAAAGGGGGGAGGCAATTGCGCTCGATCTACTATATTCGTTATTTGTTCTGGCGTTAAGGATGATACTAAGAGTGCTTGTTCTTCTATTGATTGAATTTTGGAGGCCCCCTCAGTATAATATATGAGGGTTTTTATTAAATTAGGGTGGTGATATACAATAAATTTCGAAAGCACGGGATAAAATATAAATGAGGTTATCCATGAAAAAATGGAGGATAGAAGACCGAGACCTGAAACCACGCAACCGTTATATGCTCCCATTAACGCAAATATTAGCATGACAAACAATATTATGTAATCAATATGATTCATACTCACTCGTCCTTTCGAAAATCTGCTTTATTTAAAGAATATATATATACCATGTTATCCCTACTTAGTACATAAAGATAATTAGAGGCATAAGGTGACCAGTAGACTCTTCTTGGTTGTATATCAAAAGCAAAAGTTTTAAGTATATTACCACTCTTGTTTATGGTCACCAAGTTGCCATTCTTGTCGAGTGCTATAAACTGTTGGTCTTTGTATGGTTGTAAGTTCGTTAATTCATGCGGAAGTTCAAGAAATTCTCTGTTACCATCACTATACACATATAGCGCATTAGCCCCATTAAATCTTGATTTCGGGAAATATAACACCCAACCCTTATCCAAAGGGACAGCCTCATGGAGATAGGTGTTGGGAGCGTTGATGTTCCATTTTATTGAACCATCTATATTGTAACATGTTATCTGGTGTATGCCAACCAAAATGATGGTTTTTTGGGTCCTATAAATTTTATAAAACAATAGGTCATTTAATGATAGCATACCTTGGGGAGAATTACCATTTAAAAAATTAAAAACCCGGCTAGACGGATAAGGGGTATCGGTAGCTAAAGCAAGAATAGAAAACCCCCTGGTAATAGGATCATAAGATACATCTAAGTAATGCGAATTTTCTATGCCATTTAAATCTACGGCATATATGTTATCTTTTTGAATGAAAAAAGGCCTTAAAAGTTTGTCTTCGGTTTTTAATATGATTAGGAGCGCATCACCCATTTCTCGCATGTCAAATCCTTCGCTTCCCTCTCCGGCGGTATATACGAGCTTAAAAGGCATGGTGGCTGTATCATATATAAATTTGTTGTTTATTAGAACATACCGGAAAGTGGACTTATCGATGTTAGGAGAATCGCCTACCAGCACCATGTCTTCCGGTTTAAAAGGTAGGTTCATTTCTTTACCATCGTGTGTAAAAAATTTAGTATTAGTACCTGAAACGGCAAAGCCGTTTTTAAAAAAGTGTACACTTGCCCCCTCTTCTATCAAAAAGGGTTTATTTAATAAATCATTGCTCTGTAGATTTTTGTGTTTATGAAAAAACAGTTCCTGCAAATGATTGCGCGTTATTATACCAACAATAATACTAATTAATGTAACGAACAATGCTACTTTTTTCCTGATCATCATTCCCTCCAATTTTTAAAAGATCCTCATTTTTGATATTTCGTCAAAAAATGAAAAAATCCTGCTTTTTGATGGGAGTATTTTATATTCTCATTGTTAAAAGTATATGTTGGGATGAAATTGCATACACATTTATATTGATGAATGTTTTTTTAAAATTAGGGGAAAAATGAAAAAAGAGAAGGGCAGGGAAGATGGAGCAGTGCAAGCGCTGGAAAGTAAGATAATAGACATTAAAAACCCCAATGCACTGGCGATGTTTATTGAGAGGTTTATTTTTACATTTAAGGAAACCTACAGCTCTGAAAATAGCAGCGTTATTATATTGTGCATAGGTACTGATCGATCAACAGGAGATTGCCTTGGCCCTTTGGTGGGATACAAACTAGGTTCGATGTTAAGATGGCCCAATGTGTTTATATACGGCACCCTTGAAAATCCCGTTCATGCTAAAAATTTACAAAATACAATTGATGTGATAAAATCAAATTATAGACGTCCTTTTATAATAGCCGTTGATGCATGCCTTGGCAACTACGAAAGAGTAGGGTGCATAATAGTGGATAAGGGGCCTATTGTTCCAGGAGCAGGTGTTAATAAGAAACTGCCTAAAGTCGGAGATATGTACATAATAGGTATAGTAAATGTGGGAGGTTTTGCAGAATATCTCATACTGCAGAATACGAGATTGGGGTTGGTCATGAACATGGCTGATATTATCAGTAAAGGAATGTATTTAAGCTTTTCAAAGCTGGCGGAATCATTTGCTTTGTTAAAATAAAGGGCCGTACGCACGCCTTTCTATTATTTGTACAATTTCATCGATATTCTTGTTTTTTGCATTTATTAAGATGGCGCCTGAGCGGTTATAATTGGGTTTTAGCATGGTGTACTGTTGAGACAAATAATGGTTGATGTTAAGCAATGTATTGTCGTTGTTTTCTTCAAGGTATATTACGGCATCGATGGGCAAATTGGCTTCATCATAGTATACCGTCTTATATCCCAGCATGTTTAGCTGGTTTTTAATATGCTCAAGGCCTTTTTGAATTGCTATGACTTTCATTAAAAAACACCTCCGCTAATATTTTTTCTTGTACGGAGGTGTTTTATTCTTTAGTTTTTTAAAGCTTTACGATTATTTGGTTTTAACGATGGATGATTTGTTTATAGCTCTGTTTATGGCTTCAACTTCTTCTTGGGACAAAGGATAGATAGAAGTTCCCTTTTCAATAGGTTTTGCATAGATGGAAGACGAGTTTCGGGTAAATAGCCCTGTCAGCACCACTCCATTGTTATTTTTGTCTAAAAAGGCGATTGAAAAGCTGAGGTCGCTGCCCATTTGCTCGAATGGGTTATATCTTATGATTCCTACTCTCTGTATGCAGGACTCTAGTTCTTTTTCTATATTTTTATACAGATATTCTAAATCCTGGATTTTAAGCTCGTTGTTTTTGACGCGATCAAGGTAATGCATGAGTAATGCCTCAAGATTTTTGTTGTCTACACCTCTCATCAAGCGTTTGTATTTTCTTATAATTTTTCTAGTTTTTATGGAATAAACTATTACGATTAAAAAAGCGAGTATAGCTAATCCAGCCGAAATGCCTGTGATCAAGAGATTATATTTTTCTACTATGACGTACAAATCCATATTGCTCTCTCCCTTTCAAAATATCTAGCAAAGTACGAGTATAGCGCGACTTGATACGGAAAATTGAACGGGAGTTGTTGTGATAATATCCCCGTCGCCGTTTACCGGTAGATTTTCTTTACTGAATACCTTTACTTCTTTGCATTTATAAGTCCTAACATAAGGTAAATCCAGGTATTTCCCCGAGACGAATTTCCAGAATAAAAAGGGAAATTTAAATCGTGGCACAGGCGTTATCAATATAGCATCAATGTACCCATCGTCTATCGAACCCTTTGGATTTACAAGCATTCCACCTCCATAATAGGTGCCGTTTGCAACGGCAAAAAGCAGTATTTTAGTACTAATTTTGGTATCATCAATTTCAACCACGACGTCTTTGTGTTTATAAGTGATAAACTTAAGGAACACTGACACATAGTAAGCCGCCTTCCCAGGAATCCAGCGCTTTATCTTTTGTATGTCCCGGGCTATCTCGGCATCAAAACCTACGCTGGCCACATTGAAAAAATAACCGTTGCCGTAGGAAATTGCATCTATATATTTAGGTTTGCCGTACGCAATAATGGACAATGCTTGGTCGATTTTAGAAGGAATATTAAGGCTTTTTGAAAGGTCATTCCCTGTTCCTGTAGGCAGAATGCCCATAGGGATTGATGAGCCCACCAGTCCATTTGCGACTTCCATGACGGTACCATCACCGCCCACCGCCACAACGGCGTCATATGACGAAGAACTTACATCTTTTGCCAAAGCGGTAGCGTGGCCTTTGTATTGGGTCTTTACTATTTCATATTTAAAATGGCGTTGTTTACAAAAAGATTCAATTAAAGGGACACTGTTTAGTGCCGCTCCCTTTCCTGCGATTGGATTTACAATAAACAGTAGCTCTTTCATATTTTTACTTACTCCCCTGTTTCTTAAAATATATATCTCTTTTTCCTTCGTTTTTTCCGTTTGCGTATAATATATATTAACACAATCAGTATCAAAGTACCTATAAAAATTAGCTCTATCGGAACGTTGTAGCCTAATATGCGAATATATTTAACATCATAATCTTGACCCTTAATGCTGTCTTGAGATTGATTTTGCTCATCTATAGGCTCATTTATTTCGTTCTTTTCTTCAGAGGGAGGCGGCGGGGGAGATAGTCTTTTGATCTCATCCTCTACCCATTTTATAAAAATCTCGTTGTTTGTTAAAGAAGGTTGGATCTCTTTGAGGTAGTCCAAAATTTCTTGCTCTTTTCCCATAATCTTTAACAGGTATACCTTGTCATAAATTATCTTATTGCGTATTACATTGGAAAGGGGTTCTTCAAACCCAGGGGAGGGTTCAAGCTGGTTAAATATTTCAAGGGCCATCCCTGGCTGAAAAAGTTCCATATGACACAGGGCTTTCAAATATTTCAACTCTTTGTTTAATTCAAAGGAAGGATTTGCTTCCAGAAAATTGGCAATAGACAATATAGCATCGTCATAGTCCATTTTTTCATATAAGTTTATTATATTAATTATATCTGGATTGCCCTGTAATTTTTGTTTTAAATAACTTGCCACAGCCAACTCCACAGGGTAAAAGTGAATTTGAAGGTCTTCGGCTTGCCTTAAATCTAAAAAGCGCCATACTAATCTGCCTTGTGTATCATATTCAGAGGGAGGAATAGAGGGGTTAGGCTCAAACGCATAGGGGGGATAAAAATCCAGGTCTGCTGTGATCTGTACGTAATTGAGGGGTTTATTCCAAAGGTTAAGAAGCCTTAAAGGGAAATATATGGTTCTAAGTTCAGCCTGATCATATCTGTTATTTATTGTAAAAGTAGATTTTATGACCTTAAATTGGCCAGGGGCTAATTTAACTGCAAAGGTAATCCAGTTGGGGGGCAAAAACATATCGGATATTTCTTGGTTTTGAGTGGAGCGTATTGTAATAAGCTTTTGATTTTGACCCTCAACTGACACTGCCGGCTGTTTGATGGTTACTATGTCATCATACTTAGATGGTATACCGATTGTGATGTTTGCCTCTGAGGAACTGTCATTTCTTATGACCATGGATGCATTGACGGTAGTAAAATTTGGTTCAACTCTCAAAGTTGCCTGAAATGATACTAATGTTATATCATTGCTTTGGATAGGGTATGCCCTTCTTCTGGATATTTCTACTGGTACTTGTATAGCATATACGGGAATTACAAACAGAGACATAAAAGTAAAAACCATACCCCATACTAAGAGCTTTTTTAGCACCAATTATCCCCCCTTTGTTAAGCCCTAAGGCAATGCTTTTTTAATTAGTCTAACACAACTTATCCCAATGGACAAGGATGGTTTTAGTTTGCTTGTTTTATGAATCCTTTTGCAATCAAAGCGCCTAAAAATCCTAATACAGCGGTCAATGCAAATCCTATTGACAAGCCCCACACATTGCTTACAAAACCTGTAAAAGCCGGTCCTAAAAACATTCCTATGCCATATATAGCCTGGAAAAAGCCCATGGCCGTAGCTCTTTTGGAGTCATCCACCGACTTTATGCTCAGCGCCATAAGCAAAGGATATACAAGCCCGCGGCCTATTCCTCCAAAGGCCTGTGATATGTATAACAAGTGTATGTTTTTGATAAATGGGATTGATGCACAGGCGAGAGAAATAATTATAAACCCCCCAATAATAGTTCTTTTTTCGCCATAGTGCTTTGTGAAGAAAGAGCCACTGGCAGCTGAAGAAAATACTGCAGGAAGAGCGGAGACGGTGACCAGAATTCCTAGCTGTGCATCACTGGCCCCTATGTTTTTTGCCACCACTGGAGTAAAGCCATAAGTGGTTGCAAAGGTTATAAACTGGACCAGTATTGCAAGTCCAGATACCAACAATAATTCACGATTTTTTGACACCGAAAGAAGCTGTGGAATGGTAAAGGGTTGACGATCTATATTTTTGTTTTCTACTACGAACAAGCTCAATAGTAACCCAATGAGGCCGCCTATGATCGCTACTAAAAAGGTACTGCGTGGCCCAAAGCGTTGCGCCATATAGCCTCCTATCAGCGTGGCCGATACTTGGCCTATTGTGGTAAAGGAGTTTATAATTCCGACGGCTTTAGAAGACTCTTGCTGAGCAAAATAAGTTGGGAAAAGGACTGTATATGCCACCCAGGCTGAGGCAGCTATGCCTGACAAACCACGAAAGGCCAACAATCCTAGAGGAGATGTGGAAAACCACAAGCCAGCCGCACTTATTAGGGAAATGGCAACGCCCATGATTATAAACAATTTCCGATTGCCTCTTCTATCAGAAAGGATGCCCAAGGGAATCCTTAAAAGCATTTGCGTAAAACCGTATGACCCTACGATGACACCTATCATCCTATAGGATGCTCCTAGAGATTCGGCATAAGGTGATAAGATAGGCACGTAGGAATACATTGAAAACCAATATAAGCTGGTTACAATGCAAAACAGCGGTATTCGGTAAAAATATTTGTTCATTGTTACCCCCAACAATTACATTTTAGTACTTTGTTAAGTTGGTAATTTTAATTATACCGCTAACTATACCCAAAATCTAGTAAAACATGACCAGACGGTATTTTTCTTTTTAAACCATGTGGTTGGTGGTCAACAGAATTTTTAGCCATTTAATGGGTTTCTGAGATAAAAAAAGTTTAAAACATGGTGAGGAATGTACAAGGAATTAAGTGAGCTGTGGCGAATATAATAAATTGACACCGAAAAAGGAGATGATTAGCAAATGCGATTTGCTCATATCTATGAATTGGCACAAAAGGTGAAATCAAATATACAGCGGGTAATTGTAGGGAAAGAGAATATAATAGACCTTCTGCTGATAGCTTTGATTTCTTCGGGACATGTGCTTTTAGAGGATGTGCCGGGAATGGGGAAGACCTTACTTGCCAAATGCTTGGCAAAATCACTGGATTGTACTTTTAAAAGGGTTCAGTTCACGCCTGACCTTCTGCCCAGCGATTTGAGTGGTATAAACTATTTTAATCAAAAGATCGGTGAGTTTGAATTCAGGCCTGGTCCGATTTTTACAAATATACTGCTGGCCGATGAGATAAACAGGGCCACGCCCAGAACCCAGTCCAGCCTCCTCGAATGTATGGAAGAGAGGCAGGTTACCATTGACGGGGAGACCATGAAGCTGCAGCAGCCTTTTATGGTCATTGCCACCCAAAACCCCATAGAGATTCAGGGAACATTTCCTTTGCCTGAGGCCCAATTGGATCGGTTTTTAATAAAGGTCCAGATGGGTTATCCATCTACTGCAGAGGGGATTGAAATATTGAAGAGGTTTAAAGAAAAAAATCCATTTGAAGAAATTTCCGCTGTTGTCAGTCGAGAGGAGATTATTGCTGCCCAAAGAGATTGTGTAAACGTCTATGTAAGCGATGATATTCTCAAGTACATAGTGAATATCATCGAGATGACCAGAAAACACAATGACGTGCATTTAGGTGTAAGTCCCCGCGGAAGCCAGGCTCTCCTTAGGGCATCACAGGTGTATGCAATACTTCAGGGAAGGGACTATGTCATTCCTGATGATGTAAAGGCGATGGCAAAGCCGGTGCTTAGGCATAGGATGATTTTAAGGAATGTAATTGCTGCCAAGAGCGGTCAGCAAGATGAAATCATTGAGCAAATATTGCGGCAGGTTCCAGTGCCTACTGAAGAGCAACTATGGAAGAGAGAAGGGTAAACCATGTCTATCCAATGGTTTATATTTACAACTCTTGTTGTTGTGGTGATACAGGGATTGATTTTCAGAAGGTGGGGGCTTAAGAACGTCAAATATCATCGGTATTTCAGTGTGCCGGCTGTGTTTGAGGGACAAGAGGTGGAAATGATTGAGGTTATATCCAATGAAAAGCTCTTGCCTGTCCCGTGGCTCCGGATAGAATCTAAAATCAGTGCCAATCTAAAGTTTCAAAAACAGTTTAATCTGGATATCCAGCATCAACAGTTTCACAGGAGTATATTTAGTTTAATGCCGTATACCCGAATCATTAGAAGACATAAAGTTAGGTGCTTGAAAAGAGGATGTTATTATCTCAATTCGGTTACCATGACTTGTGGTGACTTGTTTGGTTTCCAGGAAGTGTCGAAAGAATTTCAACTATCAGTACAGTTATTGGTATATCCCAAGCCCTTGCGCATGGAGGAAATTTCTCTGCCGTCTCACAGCTGGCAGGGAGATGTGACCGTTAAGCGTTGGATAGTAGAAGACCCTTTTATGGTAGCAGGGGTGAGGGATTATGCATATGGTGATCCTTTAAACCGGATCAATTGGAAAGCTACTGCTCGTACAGGCAAGATAAAGGTTAACAAGCTAGATTTTACTGCAAATCCGAAATTGATGATATATTTAAATGTTGATATTTCCGATGATATGTGGAGTGCTGTTACTGAACCTGAAAGGATTGAAAAGGGTATATCCTACGCAGCTTCGATTGCGTACCATGTTATTTCCCGGGGAATAGAGGTAGGATTTGGGAGCAATGGATACCTTATAGATAAGCCAGGCGAACCTGTGCGCATTGAGCCAAGATGCAGTATGGAACATCTTACTTTAATTTACGAAGTCCTGGCGAAACTTATCATCGCAAGGAGTGTAACATTCTTTACATTTTTGGAACAAGACCTGGCATCTGGGATAACTGGGATGGATTTTCTCATTATCACTTCTTATATAAGTCCCAGAATGGAGAACCAGATAAAGAAATTGGAAGAGTACGGCAATACGGTAAGGTTCTTATGGTTGCATCCCCAAGAGGATATAAGGAGTGTAGGTCATGAGAAATCGAATATTGATGCTTATTAAACGAATTATACAGGCGGTAATAGAGCTAATTGCCTTTTTTCCTCTTATTTTGATGTTAGCAGTTTTTACCATTCCTGAACCTCTGGCGTTTGGGTGGGCGGCCTTTTTGGCGGTGTGTTATATTATAGGAATCCTTTTGAGGTCTATTTTAAGAAAGAAGCCCAGGATTACGGCTGTACTGCCAGGTATTATCATTACATTTTTGGTAGCATATGTCGCTTTTAGAGGGGGCCTTTTGCTGTGGGGTTCCTATATCCTAGGGAGTATACTGCTTTTCAGAGGCGTATTCCTTGTTGAGCGCGGATGGGAGGGGGTTTTCCCCCCTGTTGCCCTATGGGTGGGAATACTGATTTATTTTATATCATACTTCTTTTTTAAGCATTCAACGGTGCTCATGTCCTATGCAGACTTAATTGAGTGGATGGGCTTTGTCTATATCGGTATAAGCCTTATCGTGTTTAATGTGCAGCAGCTTAAAACTGCAACGTTGTCTAAAGAAGACGAGCCTTCACTACCTGTGACGGTTTTAATCCACAATCGATTGTTAATTGTCATTACTTTTTTAGTGATAATCATTTTGACAAACCTTAATCGTTTTAAACAGGTGGTTTTGTGGTTGGTTAATTCCATAATGCTGTTGATCCTCAAGGTTATATTATTTTTAAGCAATCTTGTGCCTATGGATGATTTAGGAGGAGAAGTGCCGCCTGATAAAGGGATGTTGGATATGCTCCCTGAGGCAGAGCCTAGGGCTCCAAATATCTTTGACTACCTATTTGAGATTTTGGCTTATGTGTTAGCGATAGCCTTTGTAGTTGCGTTGGTGGTTGCGCTTGTCATAATGTTGTATAGAATAACAAAGAGGCTCATTAAGCTATTGGTAGAGTTAATAAAGCAGGACGACTGGATAGAGGCTGATGCCGGATATGTAGATGTAAAAGAAAAGGTAACGGACATTAAAACCTTGAGCAAGGAATATGTCAATAGGTGGAAAGATTGGTTGGCCTCTTTGATTAAGAAGGAACCTCGCTGGGAAGACTTATCTGATGTTGTCGAGAAGGTACGGTATCTTTATAGGCGGTTTTTGATTAGTTGCATGGACCTGGGATATCATCCCAAAGATTATATGACACCCAATGAGATAAAAGAGGATTTAAAAGGGTGGGACGAGGCAAAGGGGCGTCAGGCTGAGGTGTTGGTTCCGCTATACAACCTTGTGAAATACGGCAATAGTGCTGGTCAGCTCATTGACCAAGATAAACTCAACGATCTGGCAAAAATGATAGATAACCGCTTTGGTGGTTAATATTTTAACACGATTTATCGCAATTTTGGCATGGGGAATTGGGAGAAGTTGGATGACAAGGATTTACGTGCACCATGACGTCTTTTACATCTTCAATCTTTGATGTTACAGCGTTTTTTACTTCATCGGCGATGTTATGGCCATCGAGCACACTCATATGGCGATCAACGACTATGTCTACATCTACGTATATCATATTGCCATGCCTACGTGTCTTTAAAAGGTCTATCCCTTTCACCTTGGGGACTGAAAGTATAATTTGGCGTATGGCTTCCACTTTTTCTTGAGAAGCTGAGGAGTCCATCAGTTCCGAAATGGACCTTGCATATATCTCGTATGCCATCTTCAGAATTAGCATGGTACCCACTAGGGCTGCTATTGGGTCGGCGACAGCATAGCCTAACCTAGCTGCACCAATACCTATTAGGGTTATTATAGAGGTCAAGGCATCCGACCGGTAATGCCAGGCATTGGCTTTAAGCGCTGTACTGTTTATCTTTTTAGCGGTTAAGATGGTGTATTGAAACAGAGTTTCCTTGATGATTATGGTTAAGATGGCGGCGTAAAGGGCAAGCGCACCGGGGGGTTCTACGTCGCCTGTAATGAGATGTTGTACTGCTTTCCAGCCAATTGCCAGGCCTGCTATCAGCAAGAATCCTGCAACGAATTTTGCTGATATAGCTTCAGCCTTTTCATGTCCATACGGGTGCTCAGGGTCAGCTGGTTTGGTTGCTATTTTCAATCCCAGAGCTACAATGATAGTAGTCAATATATCTGAAGCCGATTCAACGGCATCGGCTATCATGGCGGTGCTATGGGCTATAAAGCCTGCTAATAACTTTATCAGCGTTAAAAGGATGTTGGTAATAATACCTACTTTATTGGCTTTTTGGCCTTCATCGTATCGAATGTTTTCCATGATCAAAACTCCTTCCATTTTCAATTAAGAACGAAATTACTATTATATTATTCCATTTTACCGATAAATGCAACATAAAATCTTGAAAAATCAATAAAAATTATTTTAATACCCAATAAAAGATAATGCCCCTCATTATCAATTGAGAATAATTATTGAACTTACGCGTTTTCAAGAAGTGAGGTACGAAGCGTAAAAATATGGTAAAATAATTTTTGTATAAAGAAGCTTTTTGAGTTAAAGAGTGGTGCTATAATGAAGATTTACAAAGTAAAGAGGTATTGCGGAATGCATAGTAAGAAGATATATTTATGATGGGAGTGTAGATGCTATGAAGCCTTTGATAGGCATTACCTGTGATTACGACATTGCAGCTGACAGATTACGGTTACATAACGATTACTGTCAGGCCATATATGCGGCTGGCGGAATGCCTGTAATGCTGCCTTATGTTGATATTGAAGATCTTTGTTTTTTGGCATCGAGGCTGGATGGCATCATGTTTACAGGAGGTGGAGATGTAGATCCTCATTATTTCGGTGAGCTTCCTCATTATGCTTTAGGGCAGGTAAATCCGGTCCGTGATGAAGCTGAGATAAGGCTTTGTGCATGGGCTATGTCTAATGATAAGCCCGTACTGGGTATATGTCGGGGTATTCAGGTAATGAACGTTGCAATGGGTGGGACGCTTTATCAGGATATAGTTGCTCAGATGAAGTGCGAAATTGTCGTAAACCACCGCCAGACAGCACCTGGATGGCAACCCTGTCATGGAGTCAGGCTTGAAGTCGATTCTATTATAAGCCGTATAATGGGGCACCAGAACATACGGGTAAACAGTTTTCATCATCAGGCTGTAAAAGAAGTAGCCCCTCCTTTTTATGTTGCCGGCCGAAGCGATGACGGAGTGATTGAGGTCATCGAATCCAAAGAACATACCTTTGCGGTAGGGGTCCAGTGGCATCCAGAGAGGATGTATAAGTATCACAAGAACATGTTGATGTTGTTTAAGGCTTTTGTAGAGGCATGCAGGAAGAGTAAATAAAAGAAGTTTTTGAGTCAAAGGAGGGCTTAATATTATGTATGATTTTTTGATCAGCGTTGGTACCAAACTAAATAGCTGGGTTGAGGGATTTAAACTTCAGAATTATCAGCATGTGGCATTTGTAATTTTAAAAATATCGGCCATATTATTTTTGGCGGTTATTGTGTATAAGGTAGGAAGAATTTTAATAGATAGATTTTTCAATGCACAGATTCAGATGAAAATTGGCATAGATGTAAGAAAGATAAATACCCTACGCGCTTTGTCTCATAGCGTATTGAAATATACTGTATATTTTGTGGCAGGCCTTACTCTTTTGGGTCAATTTGTGGATACCACTTCCATTTTAGCCACGGCCGGCATAGGCGGACTGGCTATAGGTTTTGGAGCGCAGAGTTTGGTGAAGGATGTGATTAACGGATTTTTTATATTGTTTGAGGACCAGTACGCGGTGGGGGATTTTGTTACCATAGGCGATACGACGGGTACGGTAGAGGAGATAGGGTTAAGAATTACAAAGATACGAGGTTTCAAAGGTGATTTAACCATTATCCCTAATGGACAGATACAAAAAGTGGTAAATTATACAAGGGGTAATATGTTGGCAGTGGTGGATATAAACGTGCCCTATGAAACTGATATTGATAAGGCAATTGGGCTCATACAGGATGTGGCAAATAAATACGCCCAAGAAAACAAGAACATAGTTGAACAACCACAGGTTTTAGGGGTTATGGATATGGGTGATTCCCAGATAACCATTCGTGCTGTGGTTCGTACTCTCCCATTAAAACATTGGGAAGTGGAACGGGAGTTGAAAAAGCGAATCAAAGAGGCTTTTGATGAAAATGATGTAGGGGTGCCTTATCCTCGCAGGGTTATAATTCAGTCCGAAAAGGAGGAAAAATGATGCCAAATCAGTATTCGGTAGGTGATATTGTTCAGACCCGAAAACAACACCCTTGCGGCAATGACCAGTGGGAAGTAATACGTGTAGGTGCTGATTTTAAGATAAAATGTTTAAAGTGCGGCAGGATAGTTATGATGGACAGGGAAAGGTTTGAAAAGAGGGTTAAAAAAGTGATAAATAAAAAAGAGGAAAAATAAAAAAGGGGGTTACTCTTTTGAACCTCCTTTTTTTAGTGTGTTGAACATTTGGGAATAGTAAAGCTCTAGCAACTTGTCCAGCTTTTGGCTGTGTTTGACTACCGATTCGCTACACAGCTTTGGGTTTTTTGATATTACATTGTGAAGTTCTTGGCGCAACGTATTTATTTCTGTTATCAATTCCATAAGATCCTCACTCTTTCTTTATCAAGGGTCAACGAATCGAATTTTATCTTAAAAATACGATAAGGTCAAGATGTAAAACAGCATTATTTACAAAGTTTTAACAAAAAATTAATGAGCTTTTTCGCCTTTAAATGACATAACGTATCGTTTATTTTGTCGCAAGAATGAAAATTTTGAAAAATTTACGGCTTCAAAAAAGGAGTTTCAGGAATAGGGATGGCGGTTATACTTAATATAAAATTATCCCCTTGAAGTAGGATTTAAATGTTAATGTATTGGGGTGAAAACATGAATTGTTTGCTGGTCATATTTGGTGGTACAGGTGATTTGGCTCATCGGAAGCTTTATCCAGCTGTTTATAATTTGTTTGTATCGGGACAGTTGCCCCAGCGTTTTGCCGTGGTTTCGGTGGGGCGCAGGGAGAAAACCGATGAGGAGTTCAGGCAAGATGCTATTGAGGCCATAAAGAGGTTTTCAAGGCCCAACAGTGGCACGGATGAAGATTTAATTGCCGTTGTATCCAGGTTTTATTACCATAAACTGGATATAACGGATACTAATGGATATATGAGTTTAAAAGAGTTTTTGATTAAGCTGGATAAACTTTATGGAACCCAGGGCAACAGGTTGTATTATCTGGCAGTGGCGCCTGAACATTTTAAAGTGATAGTTCACAACCTCAAAGCTGCCGATATGGTGATAAATGATGGGTTGAGCTGGCAGCGGCTGGTCATAGAGAAGCCTTTTGGAAGCGATTTAAACTCTGCAATGGCTTTGAACAATGTCATAACAGGCGTATTTAGTGAAAAACATATATACAGGATAGACCATTATTTGGGTAAAGAAATGCTTCAGAACATTATGGCCATACGCTTTGCCAATGCCTTGTTTGAGCCGTTGTGGAATAATAAATATATAGACCACATACAAATTATATCCAGCGAGACAGTGGGTGTTGAGAATAGAGGACCTTATTATGAAAAAGCAGGAGCACTGAGGGATATGATACAAAATCACATGCTCCAGCTTTTGATGCTGATTGCCATGGAACCTCCTGCAAAGCTGGATACTGAATCCATAAGGGATGAAAAAGTCAAGGTGCTAAAATCGTTGTCGGAGATGACTCCTGCAAAGGTGTATCGAGATGTGGTGAGAGGGCAGTACGGCAGAGGTTATATAGACGGGAAACCTGTTGTAGGTTATAGAGAGGAGAGCAGGGTGTCGCCTTTTTCCAATACCGAAACTTTTGTGGCCATGAAGGTTGAGGTTGAGAATTTCAGATGGGGTGGTGTGCCATTTTACCTGCTGACCGGCAAGAGATTGCCAGAGAGATTTACAGAGGTAGTAATACAGTTTATATCACTGCCCGAAGTACTCTATTTTAAAGAGCTGAAGGGGCTTAAACCCAACACCCTTTTAATACGCATTCAACCTCGTGAAGGAGTTGAACTGTATTTTAACGCTAAAAAACCTGGAGTTAAAAACGAGATAATACAGGTAGGAATGGATTTCTGCCAGAACTGTGCTGTCGATGCTATCTCCCCTGATGCATATGAGCGGCTTTTGTTGGATGCCATGAAAGGTGATTCTGCGCTTTTTACGCGTTGGGATGAGGTGGAATATGCCTGGCGGTTTGTGGATAATATTGCAAAAGTGTGGGCAGAGGAAGAGCCTGATTTTCCAAACTATCCGGCTGGGACATGGGGCCCTCCTGCAGCTAAGGAGCTGATAGAAAGGGATGGGAGAAGGTGGAGGATGATGGAATAGGATAGTATATTTGAGTAAAATAAAATTTTATTCAAACTCCTATTGACAAATAAACTTTCATTCCATTATAATAAGAATTGTCAAGAATACGTTTACACAAAGTGCTTATAAAAGTATTTACTGTGTGGGTGCAAATATGGCTGATGTTACTATAAAGGATGTTGCTAAGCGAGCAGGGGTTTCTATAGCTACAGTTTCACGGGTAATAAATAATAATTATTATGTGAGTCCGGAGATCAAAGAAAAGGTTCTACGGGCTATAGAAGAGTTAAATTATTATCCAAATTCTGTAGCTAGAAGTTTAAAAAATGACTCAACAACTCATACCATAGGCTTTGTAGTATCCGATATCTCCAATAATTATTTTACCATTATGGCAAAGGCGGTAGAAGAAGTTGTACATAAAGAGGGTTACAGTCTTATAGTATGTAGTACCAATGATATAAAGAGAAGGGAACTTGTATATCTTAAACTATTAGTAAGTAAAAAAGTAGATGGGTTAATTCTTAACACGACAGGAGAAAATGATGATTTTATAGCGAAGTTGAGTGACAGATTACCCATAGTATTAGTTAATAGAAGAATATACAATCAAGATTTCAAAGGAGATTTTATAGATAGCGATAACATAGAAGGTGCATATAAATTGGTGACTTATCTGTTATCTATGGGGCACAGAAGGATTGGAGTTATAAATGGTACACTAAGCGTTAGTACTGGTAAGGAAAGATTTAAAGGATTTGAAAGGGCAATGTCGGAAATTGGAGTATGTGTGGATGAAAATTATCCTTATAGATATGATGGAGATTTTACGATAGAATCTGGTTATCAAGGGGCGGCTAAGATGGTTAGCATGCCCGAAAAGCCCTCAGCAATAGTAGTAATGAACAATGTTATGGCTATAGGGGCTTTGAAATATTTTAGAGCTAACAATATAAGGGTGCCAGAGGATGTATCTATCGTAGCTTATGGCAATATCGATAATTCGGATTTATTATACGTACAACCCACTATAGTTACATTGGATCCTTGGTCCATAGGCAATAAAGCAGGAGAAATGATTTTGGAACGTATAAGAAATAAAAAGATTGGAAGTAGGGAAGTTATATTTGTGCCTCAACTTATAGAAGGGAATAGCGTCAAAAAGGTATAACTTCTCAAAAAAATATAAATGTATAGCTTAAGTAATCGTTTACTAAACAAACGTGTTATTTACATAAACAATTTAGATAAACTAAATAACAGAGATCACTAACTAATATATTAACCCCATTAAAATATTAGTTAAAGTAAAGTAATGATTGAAAATTAAAAATTTAAAATATACAGTAAACGTTACCAAAGGAGTGGAAAAATGGGGTATTTCCAAGCAAAAGAAAATTGTCTGATATTGAAATACGATGAAGAAAGGATGCAGATAATGGGGGCCTAAGAGTTTGAGGTTTCGATGTATAAAACGATCTTTTATTCTCTTTAGATTACATGGTTTTATAAAGGTGTGTATTACACCTAAAAAATTTTCAGGAGCTAAGGATTCAGATGAAAAAGGTTTTGAGACCTGTGGCCCTAATGAGACATGGAGTTTTGGGGAGGAAGCATACGAAATTCTAAAAAATATTTGTTCTTACAAAAAAGCTACATCTTTTATATGATGCAACAGATGATATTGGTACATAAAAAGGATACACCTCCGATGAGACCGCTGTTTTACGACTTTCCGAATGATGAAACTGGCTGGGACATTGAAGATGAGTTTATGTTTGAGACAGATAAATTTATTTACCAAAAGGAGCACAATGAAAGGAGGTTAGGGCAGCAAAATTGTACAATGGTGGGTAATATATGGAGTATGAAGCACCACTGGATACAATACCATTGTTATTGCCTATTGAAGGTTGTAAGTTTGAAAGGGAACTTTTAATCAATGCTAAATTATGTTGTAAAAAAGTGGGGACGAACAAGTAGAACTTTCTACTTGTTGTCTATAAAAAATTATCTATAGGGAGGTATGATGCATGAAAAAGTTTATTGCGCTGCTATTATGTGTGTTGATGATGGTATCTATTGTGTTGCTAAGCGGTTGTGGGGAAAAGAAGTCTAGTACACCCTCTGACGACACAAAGTCAAATGAAAATACTAATGAAGGAAATATCGGTAAAGAACAAACAGGCAATTCTACTTCCAACCAAAATGTAGAAATACGTGCTGCTTGGTGGGGAGATACGAAACGACATGAGTTGTATAACCAAATTATTGATCGGTTTGAAGCAGCAAATCCTGGTATAAAAGTTGTAAGAGAGCCTGTTAGCTGGGTAGATTATTGGGATAAATTGACGGTACAGAGTGCCAGTGGTGAAGCTCCTGATTTTATGGGAATGCATCCTCAATTTGCTAGCGATTATGTGGGGAGGGGAGTGATTGAACCATTAGATAAGTATGTTAAAGATGGTGTTATCGATTTAAGCAATTTCTCAGAAGCGGCTATAAATAGTGGTAAAGTTAACGGTACTATTTATATGGTTTCAATGGGATTGACTGCAGCCTCGATGTTCGTTAATGCCACTTTCTTGAAGGATTTGGGCATACAAGTACCTAACTTCGATTGGACCTGGGATGATTTTAAGTCCTTAGGACTTGAAGTTAGAAAAGCCCTAGATGCTAAAGGTCAAAAAGACAGATGGTTTGCTGGTGATGGTTCTGGTGCGTATCAGTTCTTCCGTTATTGGGCACGTCAAAGGGGAGGAGATTTGTATACTGCAGAAGGTGATTTAGGTTATGACGAAGAAGATTTGGTGACGTGGTTTAAAATGTGGAATGAGTTAAGAGAAAGTGGCGTGGTGCCAGATGCTGCTACCACTACTGAATATGCAAAAGCTACTCTTGAGGATAGCTTGTTTGCAAAGAAGAAAATTGCAGCTACTAGTGTTCCCGCGAATCAATATAAGCTATATTGCAATGCTGTACCAGACTCTGAAATAATAATTGTTCGACATCCTGCAATGAAAGATGGGCAAATCGGAGAGTATATAGAAGGCGCACACTTTGCCATTTCCGCCAAAACTACCCCCGAAAAGAAGGTGGCTGCAGCAAAACTGCTCAATTTCTGGGTAAATTCGGAATCTTCGATGGAGATTTACAAATTGGATCAGGGTGTTCCAGCAAATACCAAGATGGCCGAATTCATAATACCGCTGTTAGATGATAAAGACAAGGTCATTGTAGAGTATGTTAATAAGGTTTCAAAGATTGCTAGACCCACTACTTTTCCGCCTGCTGGCGCTTCTGAAATTGATGCATTATTCCAGACTATTGCTGAAAGCGTGAGGTTTAACCAAAAAACGCCCGAAGCAGCTGCTGCTGAGTTAGTTGCTGAGGCTAAAAAAATACTTGCATCGAAAAAACAGTAAATTTAAAGAATTGTGGAGGTATCAGCAATAACTGATACCTCCACAGTAGAAATTTGTGAGACAAAGCTTGTGCTGTGAGGAGAAGGTAGATTATGAAAGGATATAGATTTAATAGGCCGTGGGAAGGATATGCGTTTCTAGCTCCTTGGATAACGGGTTTTCTGTGTTTTACTGTTATTCCCATGATATTGTCTTTGTATTTTTCGTTTACTTATTATGACATAATGACACCACCTAAGTGGATAGGTTTAAAAAATTATGTGGACATATTTCGCGATCCCCGTTTTTATAAAAGCTTGCGCGTGACAGCTACCTACGTAGTATTGGGAGTACCTTTTCAGTTAACATTTGCTCTTATTTTAGCAGTTGTTCTTAAAAAGGATATTCCTGGTGTTCGTGTTTACAGAGCAATATATTATTTGCCTTCGCTGTTTGGTGGCAGTGTTGCAGTCGCGATTTTGTGGCGTCAACTTTTTAATAAAGAAGGCGCGATAAATAAAATACTTGCACTTATAGGTATCGAAGGTATGAATTGGATTGCTACTCCCAGCACTGCTTTATATACTTTAATTTTATTGGCAATTTGGCAATTTGGTTCACCTATGGTTATATTTTTAGGAGGTTTAAAGCAAATATCCCAAGATTATTATGAAGCAGCAGAAATAGATGGTTGTGGGAAAATAAAGACATTTTTCTATATTACGTTACCTCTTCTTACCCCTATGGTATTCTTTAATGTAGTTATGACCATTATAAATGCTTTTCAGGCATTTACGCCTTCATATATAATTAGCGGAGGAACAGGAGCGCCAGTTGACTCAACTCTATTTTATACTCTATATCTATACATTAAAGGATTTCGTCACTTTTCTATGGGATATGCTTCGGCTTTAGCATGGATATTGTTAGTTATTATAGCAGGTATTACGGCTACTATGTTCTTAATAGGTAAATACTGGGTATATTATGATGAGTGATGGTAGTAAAGGATGTGGTATTGTGAAAAAGAGGCGAATAAGAAAAATAATGTTTCATCTCATAATTATATTGTGTGGTTTAATTATGCTTTATCCACTTTTGTGGATGCTGAGTTCTTCCTTTAAACCAGATGTAGAAATATTTCAAAGTGCTAGTTTTATCCCCAAAAAGTTTACTATAAATAATTACATCTATGGGTGGAAAGGTGTGTCAGGCGTAAGTTTTGGTAAATTTTTCCTAAATTCGCTCTTTATAGCGTCGATAAGTATTATTGCAAATATCATATCGTGTTCTATGGCTGCATATGCATTTGCCAAACTTGATTTTAAATTTAAAAATTTATTTTTTTCAATTATGATGATAACTCTTATGTTGCCGTTTCATGTTAGGTTAATCCCACAATATATTGTGTTTAATAAAATAGGTTGGGTTAATACTTATTTGCCATTAACTGTACCTAAGTTTTTCGCAGTAGAAGGATTTTTCATATTTATGCTTGTACAGTTTATGCGTACTATTTCAAATGAATTGTTAGAGGCTCCTAGGATTGATGGTTGTGGAACATTTTCCATATATATTAACTTTATTATGCCTTTATCGATGCCGGCTTTGGTTACCGTAGCTATTTTTACTTTCATTTGGACCTGGAATGACTTTTTCTCTCAAATGATATATATAAGTGCTCCAAAGAAGTTTACAGTTTCACTTGCGTTACGGATGTTTGTAGATGCGACGGGTACTAGTTCGTGGGGAGCCCTATTTGCTATGTCTTGTCTTTCCTTGTTACCTTTATTACTAATTTTTATATTTTTCCAGCGTTATTTAATAGAAGGTATAATGACAGGAAGTATAAAAGGGTAAAAATTAAAATTTAAATAAAAACAAAAAAGGAGGAAGAAAAACGATGAGTATGTCAAAAACCGAAAGAGAGGAATTATTAAAACTTTTTGAAGGATTACGAGTGGCAGATGTAAGAGATGGCATGGATTGGAACATGATGCATGGGTATGGCAGTATGTCATATGATATGCGACCTCTTTTCAGGACTAGAATAGTTGGCATAGCTAGGACAGTGCGTTATTTACCTTATGACGGACCTATTCCCAAGATGACGCCTGATGAGTATACAGAATGGGTAAAGTGGTACTATGACAATATTTGCATTTATCCATGGATGGAAGAAATCGAACCCGGTGACGTTATTGTCATCGATCAAAGCGGAGTAAATGCTGGACTTATGGGTTCGAACAACTCCTTATATGGATATATGAAGGGAGCAAGAGGATATGTAATAGAAGGTGGCGTAAGGGATACAGATGAATTGATTTTACAAAAGGTTCCTGTTTGGTCAAAATTTGTGTCTCAATCAATGGTGCAAGGAAGATTGCGTTATGATGCTAAGGATATTCCAGTATGTGTTGGTGGTGTTATTGTACATCCTGGTGATATCATCGTTGCTGATGGTGATGGTGTGATTGTTGTACCACGGGATAAAGCATATGATGTAGCAAAATACGCGAGGCAAGAATTAAATAATGACAAGATAGGTAGGAGAAAACTTTATGAGGCTTTAGGATGGGAACTCGATGATACTGTTAAGTGATGAATATTTTGAGGCAACGCGCCATTTTGACGCGTTGCCTCAATCCTCCTAGAAAATTTGAGAGAAAGGAATGCTGTGCTGTGATTGAAGGTCTATATCACATAGGAGTTTATACCAAGAATATCGAACGTTCAATGGAATTCTATATTGAAATACTTGGGTTTGATAAGGAATGGCAAGGGATTGTTAACCACCCCACAATGGGGAAAATACCAGTTGCTGTGGTAAAAAAGGGTAATTGCATTATCGAGTTGGTTCAACCATCGGATGCCAAATTGGTATCTCAACAGGCTGGCCCTGTACAGCACGTAGCTTTGAGAGTATCAGATATAGATAAGGTTGTAAAATTGCTTAAATCTAAGGGTGTAAATTTTACTCCTGATTATATAGAGGAAATACCTACTTTTTGGAATGGCATAAGACACACTTTTATATATGGTCCCAGTGGAGAGCGTATAGAACTTGTTGAAGAATTGTAGAGGTGAGATTATGGGATACGTAAATTTAAAAGAAATGCTCTTGGATGCTAAAAAAAATGGATATGCTGTAGGTGCTTTTAACATAGTTGATTATGCAACAATGGCAGCTGTTATCAAGGCTGCTGAAAACAAAAAATCCCCTGTTATTATACAAACATCAGCAAAGACAGTATCGTTATATGGATATAAATCCATAGTTGCTTGGGTTAAAGCTTTAGCTGTCGATTCAGCCGTGCCAGTTGCTTTACATCTTGATCACTGCAAAGATTTAGACATGATTAAAAATTGTATTGAAGCCGGTTGGAGTTCTGTTATGATCGATGCTTCTTCTTTGCCATTAGAAGAAAATATTGAGCTGACAAAAAAAGTAGTAGCCATGGCTAAGCCTAAGAATGTGACTGTTGAAGGCGAGCTTGGAGTTATAGCAGGAGTGGAAGATGATATATTTGTAAAGGATTCCCAAAGTTATTTAGCGGATCCTGATACATGCGAAAAATATGTAAATGCTACTGGGGTGGATGTCCTGGCTCCTGCTATAGGTACGGCGCATGGTTTGTATCGTAGGCAGCCAAATGTAAACTTTAATCTTTTAAGCGAAATTGCGCGGCGGGTCGATGTTCCTTTGGCAATTCATGGGGGTACTGGGCTTTCGGAAGAGATACTCAAAAAATGTATAGCTAATGGCGGAAGTAAAATAAATGTTTCAACAGAACTCAAGTACATTTTTCGTAATTCCATTGAAGAATATTATAAAGCTAATCCTGATGATTATGAACCTGTTAAGATGATTAAATATTTAGAACAAAACATAACTAAGCGAATTGAGGATTTTATAGACATATTTGGCAGCACAAATAGGGTGCTTTAAATATAAGGAGTGAATGTTATGAATGACAAGTTAGCAGGTGTATTTATACCTGTTGTTACACCTTTTACCGATCAAAAAGTGGACCTTGGGAAATTAGCGTTTAACATACAGAAAGCGAACCAGACGCCTGTCAGAGGTTACATGCCTCTAGGCAGTAATGGAGAATTTGCACATATGAGCGATGAAGAACAGCTATTGGTTTATAAAACCGTAAAAGAAAATGCAGCAAAAGACAAGGTGCTTATAGCAGGGATAGCACGGCAGTCAGCATATTCAACTATTGAATTTGGCAAGCGTATAGAAGACATTGGAGCAGACTTTGTCTCGATATTGACACCAAATTATTTTGCTTCATTTATGAATGATACGGCACTTATAAAATATTATACAGTAATAGCTGATGCTTTATCTATCCCGGTGCTTATGTACAATTGCCCCAAATTTGCTTCAGGCGTTACTATATCTCCTGAAGTAGTGAAGATATTATCAAGCCATCCCAATATTATGGGAATGAAGGATACCTCGACCGGTAATATATCCAAGTATCTTGCGGTAAAGGATGAAAATTTCGATGTATTGGCAGGCAGTATAACTAATTTTTTGGAAGGCTTGAAAGCAGGCGCTTCTGGTGGCGTATTGTCGATGGCCAATTATCTGCCTGAAGCGTGTTGTTTATTGTATGAAATGTTTAAACAGGGAAATATAGCCGAGGCGGAAAGGTTAAGTGATGAGTTGATCAGGTTAAGCAAGAATGCGACTGATAAATATGGCGTGGCGGGAGTAAAAGCAAGCTGTGATATTTTCGGTTACAAAGGTGGAGAGGTCAGAAATCCGCTTATAGACTGTAATGAGCAACAAAGAAAAGAAATAGAAAAGGCCTTTATTGAAGCCGGTTATTTAAAATTGAACGATTGATAAATTTATTTACAGGAAGAGATGGGATATGAAAAAGGTATTGTTGCCAGAAAAAATTATTGATGAAGCGCTACAGTTATTAAAAAGCAAAGTGGAAGTTGTCATATTAGATGATATCACCGAGCAGACCATAATTAATGAAGTTCATGATGCATTTGCGATAATTTTAAGAAGTAGAGCAAAAATTACGCGAAGGATTATTGAGGCAGCACCTAAGTTAAAGATTATTTCAAGAACGGGTGCAGGGTACGACAACATAGATGTGGAGGCTGCCACGCAATACGGTGTAATGGTATGTAATTTGCCGGGGATAAATAGTGTGCCAGTAGCTGAACACACTATAGCACTTATGTTGGCATTAGTGAAGCAGATACCCAAAATGGATAGTTATGTCCGTAATAAACAATGGCATAAAAGAAATGAGCTTATTGCTGAGGAAGTGGTAGGTAAAAATGTTGGAATAATAGGTTTGGGTAAAATTGGACGGGAAGTTTTAGTTCGGTGTAAAGCTCTAGGGATGAATATCTTGGGTTATGACCCATATATTGACAAACAACAATTTAATAGCAATGATATCCAATTTTGCAATAGCCTGGACGAAATATTTTCCAAAGCTGATATTATAACATTACATGTCCCTAATATAACTGAGACACGCGGAATGGTGACAAAACAATTAATAGATCTAATGAAACCTACTGCCTATATTATCAATACAAGTAGAGGGGAAGTAATTGATCAAGATGCATTGGTTAAAGCATTAAAAGAACGAAGGATAGCTGGAGCAGCGTTGGATGTTTTTCATAAGGAACCTCTAGAACCAGACAATCCATTGTTGGAACTTGATAATGTAATACTAACGCCTCATGTTGCAGCCTTGACCAAGGAATCGGGCGTGAAAATGGCCGTAGAAGCAGTTAAACAAGTTATTGACTATTTAGAAGGAAGAATGCCGAAATACATTGTGAACAGGAGGGAGCTTAACCTTGAGTAATTTGATGGGCACTCAAAATAAGCTTAAGGCTTTAATTTTTGACTGCGATGGGGTGATAGCAGAGACCGAAAGGGATGGCCATAGAGTGGCGTTTAACAGGGCCTTTAAAGAAGCTGGGCTTGATGTTGAGTGGAATATAGAGGAATACGGGGAGCTTGTCAAAATTGCGGGTGGTAAAGAGAGGATGAAGGCATATTTTCAAAGACATCCTGATATTTACCCGCCAGAACGTTTTAATGATGAATTTATAAATAAGTTACATAAGCGAAAAACTGAAATATTTATGGATATGAGCGCCAAAGGGGAGCTACCTATAAGGCCCGGAATTAGGCGAATAATTGATGAGGCCCATGAAAGAGGTATTATTTTGGCGGTTTGCTCTACTTCTAATGAAAAAAGTGTGGTATCGCTTTTACAGGCTGTCTTGGGTTCACAACGTTTGAACTGGTTTAATGGTATTTTTGCTGGTGATATTGTAAAAGCTAAAAAACCAGCTCCTGATATCTATAATCTGGTGAAAGAAAGATTTAACCTAAAGGGTTCAGAATGTTTTGTTGTAGAGGATAGCAGGAATGGTTTGCTGGCTGCGAAGGCAGCGGGGATGCATTGTCTAATAACAATAAGCTTTTATTCGCAACACGAGGATTTTTCAGAAGCCGATTTAGTTGTCTCGTCACTTGGTGAACCCGATTTGCCAGTAAAGGTTATAAAGGGGCATCCAAATATAGATGTTTCGTCAACAAAATATATCAATATAGATACTTTGGAAAAAATGTTGTAAAAAGGGGGTATTTTGTTAAAATGAAATACGTGGTTAATGTTCAATCAAAACAACCTGATATTGACCCGCGGTCTCTTAGGGCTAGAGTGAAGGATCGCGATAAGGCGGTCTTAAGAGATACTTATTTTCTTATAGATCCTGAGGAATCCCCATCTCGAAGGCTTAAAATGGGTTATACCATTATTTATCCTACCGGGACGACTACAGGTCATTCCCATAATGAAGAGGAAGTCTATTATGTCATTTCTGGTGAGGGAGTAATGGTTGTAGGGGAAGATGAGTTTCCTATAAAAGCCGGCGATGCGTTGTATGTGCCTCCACGAGAATTTCATACTACCTATCAGAAAGGAAATATGCCTTTGGTTGTTTTATGGGTAACAGGAAAACTGGATCCGGAGGAATGCGAAAAATGATACACGAAAAAATGTTGATAGGTGGTAAATGGGTTGAATCAAAAAAGGGAGATGTTATTGAGGTTATTAACCCAGCTACTGAAGAGATATTTGCTGATGTACCACTTGCCGATAAGTCTGATGTAGAGGATGCCGTAAATGCGGCGGATTCTGCATTTTTGTCTTGGAGCCGCTTGTCGCCTTTTGAAAGAGGAAAATATTTGCGAAAGGCCAGTGAACTGGTTCTAAAGCGTTCTAAAGATATAGCTAGAGTTCTTACCATGGAGCAGGGCAAACCACTTGCTGAAGCAGAAGGGGAGGTAATAAAAAGTGCTAATATTCTCCGCTACTACGCTGAAGAAGGAGAGAGGATATATGGCCGCATCATTGCTAATGAGGAACCTGACTTTGAAAGCATGGTTATATATCAGCCTATTGGTGTAGCAGCGGCTATATCTCCGTGGAACTATCCTGTCGAGCTTTTGGCCTGGAAGGTGGGAGCGGCATTGGCTGCTGGTTGTACGCTTGTAGCCAAGCTTCCATCTGAAACTCCTCTTTCTCCTTTAGCGTTTATTAAATGCCTTGTTGATGTTGGGCTTCCTGAGGGTGTTCTTAATGCTGTTACAGGACCTGGTTCTGTGATTGGTTCCGTATTAATCAGCAGTCCTATTGTTAAAAAAATTGCCTTTACCGGTTCTACAGAAGTTGGTCGAGAGGTTTTAAAAGGTAGTGCTGATACCCTTAAAAAGGTTTCTTTGGAATTAGGTGGTAGCTTGCCGATGATTGTGTGTAAAGATTGTAATCTAGATGCTGCTGTTTCGGGGGCAGTTAGGCGTTCCTTCCGCAATATGGGACAGATCTGCATAGCCATTAATAGAATATATGTGGAGCGTGAGATATACGAGGAGTTTATAGAAAGGTTTGCGCAAGCTACTAAAAAGCTTGTAATAGGAAATGGTTTAACTGATAAATGTGATTTGGGGCCAATGTGTACTCTGGCAGGAGTAAAAAAGACTATAACCCATATACAGGATGCTATTGAAAAAGGGGCAAAGATTGTATGTGGAGGCAAAAGGCCAGAAGGTTCCAAATTCGAAAAAGGATATTTCTTCGAGCCTACGATATTGCGTGATGTGAATCACAGCATGCTAGTTATGCAGGAAGAGACTTTTGGTCCCTTAGTGGGTGTTATGCCTTTTGATACGCTGGACGAAGCCGTAGAATTGGCCAACGATACACGATATGGGTTGGCAGCAATAGTGTTTACTCAAGATATCAGTACTGCAAGGCGTCTGTGCCGAGATATTGAGGCTGGTAATGTAGCGGTGAATAATGTGGATGCTGGAGTAATAAATGCGCCCTACGGAGGTTGGAAAGACAGCGGATTTGGTTTTGAGCATGGTCCTGAAGGATTATACGAATATCTGCATATAAAACATATAAGGATACGATATTTATAATTGCGTATGTAGGGAAGTGAATTTTTGTATGAAGCGAAAAAAGTATGTTTTAGGGGTAGATTTGGGGACATCCAGCTGTAAAAGTATATTGATTGATGAAACAGGGCAGATAATAGCCGATTCTTCTGTTGGTTACCCCGTTTATATGCCTCATGCAAACTGGGTAGAACAGGATCCTGCAGATTGGGAGCAAGCGGTTACATTAAGCATACGGCAAGTATTAAATAAGAGTAATATAGATACTGAGCAACTGGTTGGTATGGGTCTCTCTGGGCAAATGCACGGACTTGTTGCTTTGGATATACAGGGGAAGGTCCTAAGACCGGCGATATTATGGAACGACCAGAGGTCCGCTGAACAGTGCCAACGTATAGTTGAGATGGTGGGCGGGAAAGAGAACCTACTTAAGATGATAAACAATGACATGTTGCCAGGTTATACAGCGAGTAAAATTCTTTGGCTGGCTGAAAATGAGCCTTATATATTTGATAAAGCCTGCATGTTTCTCAATCCAAAAGACTATATAAGATATAAGCTAACCGGCAATTTTGCAACAGACGTTTCGGATGCATCAGGTACTGGCTTATTTGATGTGAGAAGGCGATGTTGGAACGAGAAATTATTATCCATTCTAGGAATTCAAAAAGAATTTTTACCCAAATGTTTTGAATCGACTGAAATTACAGGTTATATCACCAATGCTGCTAGTGAATGTACCGGCCTTCCTAAAGGATTACCTGTCGTAGCCGGTGGGGGGGATGCTGTAATACAAACTACTGGTACTGGCTTAGTACAGGAAGGAGTATTGGGTATTATTATTGGTACTGCCGGAATTGTTGCGATGGGACTGAATAGTTACAAATTTAATAGGCGGGGTGCCTTGCAGATATTTTGTAATAATTATCCAGGCACATGGCATGCAATGGGGGTTACGCTTAGTGCAGGCGCCTCTCTTGAATGGCTTAAGAACGTGCTGTATGAGCAAAATTTTAGTAGTAATGTATATAAAGATATGGATAAATTGGCAGCTGATTCCCCTGCTGGTAGCAATGGCCTTATATTTTTACCGTATTTGTTTGGAGAACGCTGTCCATATGCAGACCCTTCAGCCCGAGGCACGTTTATTGGCCTAACATATAAACACCAGAAATCAGATATAATTAGGGCTGTGCTTGAGGGAGTGGTGTTCAGCTTAAAACAGGTTGCCGAGTTAATAACTGAGTGCAGCAATGTTCCAATTTCGGAAGTTCGGACTTCTGGTGGAGGTTCAAAAAGTGAGCTGTGGAGGCAGATTCAGGCAGATGTATTTCAGTTACCGGTTGTAACCGTAAGCGGTGGAGAACACGGAGGAGCTTTTGGAGCAGCTTTAATTGCAGGAATAGGATGTGGTATATGGCCGGATGTGTTTGAAGCCGTGAAGATATTAAAAATAGAGACAGAAACCTTGCCTGATAAAAAGAATAAAGAGCTGTATGATTCATTATTTGAGGTTTATAAAAACTTGTATTTAATTAATAAACCAGCTTTCAATAGGTTGGCTAATCTATTTGGTTAATATTTGGTATTAAACAAAGAGGGCATTAATATTGGTAAAATTTTTTAAATTAAAGGGAGGTATCATAAAATGGAGTACTTTTCAACACAGGAAATTGGTAGAATATTTATACTAAGGCTAGACCAAGGTGACATGGTGCTTGAGAGCATAAATGAGCTGATCGTCAAGGAAGGGATTAAAGATGCCGTAGTGGTATCCGGCATAGGGACGCTGGATAGGTGCACACTACATATGGTGATGACAACCAGTTATCCACCGGTTGAGCGTTTTGAACGCTGGGAGGACAAACCTTTGGAGCTTGCCTCAATAGACGGCATAATAGCGGATGGAAAGCCACATTTGCATGCCGTGGTATCTGACCATGAAAAGGCATATGCGGGTCATCTTGAGAGCGGCTGCAGGGTTTTGTATTTGGCAGAAATAGTGATAATGGAGGTTAAATCTCTGGACCTTATTAGGATACCTAATGATAAGAACATTTTAAGGCTTATAAGCCGCAAATAACAGGTATGAATGATTATTAGGCAAATTCTATAGACGATGACTATAAGATGGGGATGTAGGTAATTTTATCATTAAACTAGGATAGGAAGTTTTTCGTAAGTTTTCCTCGATAAAGGTGAGGAAGGATGTAAGAGAGACTTTCAGAGGAAATATATAGCACAAAAAGAGGATGATTTACCACCCTCTTTTTGTGCTATAAGATTACTTTTGTGATTATAAAGGCTTCTTGAACAACATCGGACACACCGGTGCTGTTTTTGGTGATGGCAAATGCCGTACGTATAGCATATTTTGCGTATTCGTTATAAAGCTGTTCAAAGGCTTGTTTGTCACCTTCTTTAACCCTGGCAAGGGACAAAAAAAGGGTATTGACAAAGGTAAGATGATTTGGTAGTATATAATTCGCCGCTCTGGGGAGGGCGGTGGGGGAATGGTCCTTGAAAACTGAACAG
>NZ_JAFBDW010000007.1 GCF_016908415.1 Caldicoprobacter guelmensis | reverse complement strand
AATCGGAATTTACATATTTCGAGTATTATCCTTTCTAAACCTCTAAATATCAAAGGATTACGCCGTTTTTATTCATTAATTTGCGAAACTTCTGACATTTTTGTTGGAAATTATTCTTCTCGACGTGTAATCACTGGTTCCAGATACACAATCCCGCTGGGCTTTTTCCCCACCTGAATGTCGGCTAACTTCTTGCCTGCCTTCCAGTCTACTACACATACGCGGCCTTCATAAGGAGCGGTTACATATGCACATACTCCCCCTTCATCCAGCGCCATGTCCCCTACGGCTTCTCCTACCTTGACCCTGTGCACCACCGAGCCAGATACCAGGTCCACAACCTCTAAATTGCCCGCCTCACAGGAAGCCACAAGCAAATACCTCCCATCACTCGTCTCCAATAGCCTGTGAGGCATGCATCCCACGGCGATCTCACGATAAACCACATGTTTACAAAGGTCAACCAGCAACACCTTATTTAGCAGCCTGTGATTGTGGAAATAACACCCTACATAAAGGGTATTGCCTTTCGAGCTGAACTTTACCGCAATCGGATAGCCACCTACGGCAATTCTTTTCACCATCGTATATCCTTCGGTTTCCACAAACCATATGTCCTGCGAATCCATATGGGCAATGGCCAAAAGAGGAAGATAATGATGACAGTCAATCCCCTGGGGCATAGACCCTACAGGTACCTGGCTCATCACCTTCAAGTCATCGCCGTTATGCACAACGGAGATTGAATCGGAGTCGGCGTTGGTAACGTAAATGGTGTGAGTCTTGTTACATACTGTAATAAAGCTGGGACACCGCCCAACAGGCAGAATTTTCTCTACAACGCCACAATCCAAGTCAATGCATGCCAATGAGTTATCATGAGCCTGGACTACCAGCAGAATTGGGGAGCTCTTCATCTTGGCAAGGGCGCATGGCCCCACCCCTGGTTCCAAATAAATTCGATACTCTTCCCTCCTGCGATGAGGATTCAAAAAAGATATGCTATCCTCTCCTTTGTTGGCAACCGCAATTTTTCCATGCCACATCATAAAAACAAATACCCCCATTGGAATTCTCTACAACAAGCGGATACTTCATTATATGACCGCCTGCTGCAGAAGGTACCCAACAGGGGTTAAGCGCTACATTTTAAACCTTCATATACGGGGATATAAAATGCGTTCCAGCAATTGCCTACCGTTTAAAGCCACGCTATTCTTCCTTGCCTGCTTCAGCAGATAAAGGTAAATGCTCTTTAACCAGCGCACTTTTTCACGATCAAAATGAGAATTTTCGGTTCTCCTCAAAAGCATCAACGACCTGTGCACCAGCTCCAGAAGTACATCGTTTTCATCTTTTTTAATGTCGCCATTTTGCACCATAACACCCGCTCTCACTTTTAAACATTACAGTAAATATTTATGACGACATGGCCTATAAAATTCGCATAATTTCCTTTAAAACCTTATTCAAATCGTCAGCAACTCGTAACCATGTTCCTAAGATGACCTGAGCAGCCCGCGAACCTTGCCTATCAAATACAATGACCCCGTAAAAAGAAGTACGCCATCAGGATGTACCTTGCTAAAACCCATGGCGATAGCCTTCTCTATATCGGGCTCCACCACCACATCCTGACAATACCTTCCAGCCCTCACTGCCAACTCAGCAGGGTCCATAGTCCTGGGGCTATCGGCCCTGGTTACGATGACCGAGTCAGCCAAGGGACAAAGGCGCTTCACTATGGCATCAACATCCTTATCCCTCAATATGCCTATCACCAGCGTCACAGGCTTCCCGACAAAATACTCTTTTATGGCTTGGGCTAGAACCTCTGCCCCCGATTCATTGTGGGCACCGTCCAAAACCACAAAGGGCTGGCGCCTTAACACCTCCAGGCGCCCCGGCCAAAAAGCGCGCTCCATGCCCTTGTACACGGCATCATCTGAAATAGCAACGCCCTGTCTTCTCAGGACAGCAACAGCGGTCAAGGCAGTAGCGGCATTGAGTATCTGGTGGCGTCCGGTAAGGTGTATGACGACACCCGGAAATCTTTCCTCATCAAATGAATAATTGAAAACTTGCCTTCCCACCTCGGAGGTAATAACCTCTATGCCGTCTTTATTCACCTCAAACAGGGGAGCACCGCGTTCCTGTGCCACCCTCTGTATCACCGCCATGGCTTCGGGATGCTGTGGATAGGTAACCACAGGCCTGCCCTGCTTTATAATGCCGGCCTTCTCTGCGGCGATCTTTTCCAGCGTATCCCCCAGCACATCCATGTGGTCATAGCTTATGGAGGTTATGACCGATACGAGAGGGTCGACCACGTTGGTGGCATCAAGGCGACCGCCAAGGCCCACCTCTACAACAGCGTAGTCCACTTTCATTTCCGCAAAATAAGCAAAGCCTATGGCGGTGACTATTTCAAACTCGGTGGGGTGGTTCTTACCCTCACCCACCATCCCCTCCACCTTTTCTTTTACCCGCTCGGTTATGCGAGCCAAAGCATCAGGCTCTATTTCCTTTAAACCCACCTGTATCCTCTCGGTAAACCTTTCGAGGTAGGGGGATATAAACATCCCCACCCTATAGCCGGCCTCATGCAGCACATGGGTCAGCATGGAAGTAACCGAGCCCTTTCCGTTGGTCCCGGCCACGTGTACCACGCCAAACCGTTCATGGGGATTGCCTAGCCGCCTTAGTAAATCCTTTATGTTCTCAAGCCCAAGCTTGGAGCCAAACCTATAAGTGCTGTGTATAAATTTTAGCGCCTCTTCATAGTTCATTTAGCTTCCCCCTGTAAATTCACTTTCTCATGCTGTTTAACACCTCAATACGGTTCAACACCTTAGTCATCATGTCTTCATACTTTGCCTTTTTCTTTCGCTCTTCCTCCACCACCGTCGGTGGCGCTTTTTCAACAAAATTGCGGTTGGAAAGCTTACCTTCGACTCGCGCCAGCTCCTTCTCGAGATTGGCTTTTTCTTTGAGCAGGCGTTCCATCTCCTTTTCAATATCAACCAGGTCCTCAAGGGGCATAAATATCTGCGCTTTGTCGGTCACAGCAGAAACGGCATTGGATGGTACGCCCTCCCTATCCCTCTTCAATACCACTTCAGATGCCCAAGCAAGCTTTTCGAAGTATGCCGTGCTTTTCTCGAAAATATCCCTCCAGTCATCACTAACAACCAGTATCACCTTGGCTTTGCGGGAAGGCGGAACCTCCATCTCGGCCCTTATATTCCTGATGCTCCTTATGGCATCCATCACAACGGCCATCTGCTCTTCAGTCTGGGCATCTATCTCCTCCTCATTAACCTTGGGCCAAGAGGAAACCATAATGCTGTCGCACTCGCGATTGGGCAGGTGCTGCCATATCTCCTCGGTGATAAAGGGCATAAACGGATGAAGCAGTTTCAGTATATTGGCCAGCACATAGGTCAGGGTATACAGCTTGGACTCCTTAAGCTCTAAGTCCTGGCTGTACAGGCCGGGCTTTGCAAGCTCGATGTACCAGTCGCAGAATTCATCCCATATAAAGTCGTACAGCTTTTGCACGGCTATACCCAGCTCAAACTTCTCCAGGTTTTCCGTAACCTCTTTTATGATGCGGTTGCACCTGCTTATGATCCAGCGATCGGGAAGTTCCAGTTTACCCTTTCGCGGCTTATCAATTCCGGAGTTTTCCATGTTCATCAATATAAACCTGGCGGCATTCCACAGCTTATTGCAGAAGTTACGGCTGGCTTCCACCCTCTCCCAGTAAAAGCGCATGTCGTTGCCCGGGGAGTTCCCCGTCACAAGGGTAAGGCGCAAAGCATCTGCACCGTATTTCTCAATCACCTTGAGCGGGTCTATACCGTTGCCAAGGGACTTGCTCATCTTACGCCCTTCCGAGTCCCTGACAATACCGTGGATGAGGACGTATCTAAAAGGTATCTCGCCCATGTGTTCCAACCCTGAGAATATCATCCTGGCCACCCAGAAGAATATGATGTCATAGCCGGTAACCAGCACGCTGGTGGGATAGAAATACTTAAGGTCCTCGGTCTCATCTGGCCAGCCCAAGGTGGAGAAAGGCCACAGCGCCGAGCTAAACCAGGTATCCAGCACGTCCTCGTCCTGTATTATACTCGTGCTGCCGCATTTTACGCACTTCTCGGGCATGCTGCGTTCAACCATGGTCTCACCGCAGTCCTGGCAATAGTATGCCGGGATTCGATGCCCCCACCACAGCTGCCTGGAAATACACCAGTCCTTTATGTTCTCCATCCAGTTGAAATAGACCTTTTCAAACCGTTCAGGCACGAATCTGATCTTTCCCTCTTTTACCACCTTTATGGCCGGCTCAGCCAAAGGCTTCATCTTGACAAACCATTGCTTGGAGATGAGAGGCTCCACCACCGTACCGCACCTATAGCAATGTCCCACGTTGTGCTTATGGCTCTCAACCTTTACAAGAAGTCCCAGCCTTTGAAGCTCCTCAACAATGGCCTTCCTGGCCTCATAGCGGTCCATACCCTGGTACTTCCCTGCATTGTGGTTCATGACGCCCTTTTCATCTATGACACAGACCCATGGCAGGTCATGCCTTGATGCCACCTCAAAGTCGTTGGGGTCATGAGCTGGAGTGATCTTGACCGCACCCGTTCCAAACCCGCGTTCCACGTATTCATCGGCAATTATTGGTATCTCCCTGTTCATGATGGGCAGTATAGCCGTCTTCCCGATGAGATGGCGGTACCGCTCATCTTCAGGGTGCACGGCAACGGCGGTATCGCCCAGCATGGTCTCGGGCCTTGTGGTGGCCACCATTATGCTCTCATCGCTGTCCTTGATGGGATAGCGTACATACCACAGGTTGCCCTGTTCTTCCTCGTGCTCTACTTCGGCATCCGACAAAGCAGTCCTGCAGTCAGGGCACCAGTTTATTATCCTGTCTCCGCGGTATATGAGGCCTTTTTTGTAAAGGCGCACAAACACCTCCACCACGGCCCTGCTGCAGCCCTCATCCATGGTAAACCTTTCCCTCGACCAGTCAAGGGAGGACCCCAGCTTCTTAAGCTGCTGCGTGATCCTGCCCCCGTACTGCTCCTTCCACTTCCAGGCCCTCTTCAAGAACTCCTCTCGCCCCAGGTCGCTTTTGGTTAGGCCCTCCTCGGCCAATTTCTCCACAATCTTTACCTCGGTGGCGATGCTGGCATGGTCGGTCCCTGGAAGCCATAAAGTGACATACCCCTGCATCCTTCTCCAGCGGACCAGTATGTCCTGCAAGGTATTGTTCAAAGCATGTCCCATGTGAAGTTCCCCTGTGATATTGGGTGGAGGGATAACTACACAAAATGGCTCCTTGCTCCAGTCAACCTCGGCCCTGAAGTACCCTTTCTCCATCCACATGCGGTATAATCGATCCTCTACCTTACTTGGGTCGTAAGTCTTGTCAAGCAACTTTTCCTGCATGTCCTCGCCCTCCTATTCAAAATACCTCCATTATTTTAAGCATGGCAAGTATTACAAAAATGAGCCCCATCAATTTTACCGCTATCGTCCACTTCATCAACTGCTCCTGCGGCGGCTTTAGGGCATACGTCACAATCAACCTTGCCCCATATCCCAGTATGCCGCCAAGCAACATAAGCGCCATCCCCACGGGGTCTATATGCTTTAACTCCAACAAGCCCACAACACTCCCCTTTAACAAAAAATCCTTCATCCAGTAAAGGACGAAGGACCTAGCTCCGCGGTACCACCTTTAATCCTGCCGGCCTACAACTTCATGCGGACACTTAATGCCCTCTGTCGCCTCTATCGCGCAAAAAGCCGGAAGTGCATTTGACATGCCTCGGGGGCATTTTTGACCTCCGACAAACCGGCAGGCACTCCTTCGCATAACGGTAGCGTCCCGTTTCAGCCTACTGCCATTCAGCTGAAAAGCTCAGAAGCGACCTTCCACCCCGCTCTATTACCCAAGGGGACCTTTCAGCCGCGGGCCCCCCTCTCTGGTGGGAAGCGAGGTGTACTCCTCTTCTTCATCGCATTTTGCCATTATTTGCGTTGTCTTTATTATACGACAAGTATGAGTTTTGTCAAGTAGGAGTTATATGCAGCAAAGCTCCTTCACTGCGCACCACTCACATGCCTTTCCATCCCCCTTTACGTATTCATCAAACGGCCTGCAGCCTAGGATAGCAGGGGCCGAACTAATAAGCTGCTCAATCAAAGCAGCCATACACCCCTCATCAAGCGGTATTTCCACAGCCACGCGGCCATCCAGGAAATACAGCAAAGCCTGAGCCACATCCACTTTCCTACCTTCGTAGACCAGAAAACGGTTCAAAGCCCAGGCGTATGACAGCAGCTGCCCGGCGTAATAATCCCTCTTTTGCTCAATATCTGCCTGGCTGTATATCCTGTTGGTCTTGTAGTCTATGAGCCTGGCCTTAATCTGTCCCCTGTCTTCATATATATCTATCCTGTCAACGACGCCTGAAAAGTACAGCCCATGCCTCAGAGGCACCATGAAGGAGTATTCTTTAAGGCTGTAAATTATGCTTCCGTTCCACCTCCGCCTTTTCCTGTTTTCAATCTCCCAGAACCCTTCAATATACTTCAAACACTGAGCCCTGGTGGCACTATCTATTCCCACAAAAACCCCATCAGATAAAAAGCTGCTTTGACTAAAATTAATTATGTCTATCTCTTTTAGAAACCTATGTATCATTATCCCTAAATCAGCAAAATTGTAGTCAGATGGCCTTTCGTCGTATTCCTCATAGTATGATGTGGTAACGGCAAGGCCGTTTAGCTTTTTGATGCCGGCAATCTCCTCTATGTAAAACCTGCGAGGGCAGTTCCTGTATTTCATCCACGAGGATATGCTGACAACGCCGCTTATGTGTGACTCATGATCGCTTAGTGCCAGTATATACCGATCATCAACATTTACACCCTTTACCTCTCCTGCAGTTATTATACCTCTCATGGAATTCATAACCCTTTTATATAATTCACCCTGTACATCGTCATGCTCTCCCAGCTCATTTGCATCGACTTGGACCATCTCATAGAGCTCCCCGCATTTTTGCAGGCTCCATGCAAGCTGTTTCATGAATGTGTTGAGCTTTTCGGGGCTGCCGGTGTAACCCATCGCATCCTTTTGGGCGATAAGCCCCAGGTACTCCCGTGCGCGCGTTGCTGCCACATAAAACAGACGCTTGGATTCCTCAATCTCACATTTAAGCTTTTGCTCGAATAGCCTTTGGTACTCAGGGTTGGCCTTTTCGCTGTAATCGCCTTCCTCATCTACTCCTATGGCCACCAGGTTATAGCCTTCGTCCACCAGATATAAAGGCTTATCCCTTCTGGTCTGAAAATCCACTTCAGAGTTCATATCGGGCAAAAGCACTGCCCTAAACTCCAGCCCTTTGGATGCGTGGATGGTGAGGATTTTAACCGCATCACTGTCCTCGCTGTCCAGGACGGCTTCCTGCTCCCGCACCGCACTGTTTCTCAATGCCTCTACGTAGTCGAGAAAGCGCCTTGCACTGTACACCCCTTTGTCTTCAAACTCATAAGCTATCTGTATAAGCTTTTCGATGTTGCGCAGCTTTCTCTCTCCATAAGGCAAAGCAGCCAAAATATGGTCATATCCGGTAATGTGTATAAGCTGCTCCAAAAGCTTGGCAGTGTTCAGCAAGCTTCCCCGCTGTGAAATCTCTTTAAAAACATCAGCGGCCCTCTTGACAATCCACAGGTCTTGACTTTTTACCTCATTCACAAATTCCGCAAATATGCCGCACAAATCCTGCTTCGAACCGCTGTAATTCCTGATAAACTGGGCAAGCTGCACCAGCAGGTCATCGGAAAAACCAAAGATGGGAGAACGCAGTACCGAAAAAAGAGCCAGCCTGTCCCCTGGATAAAAAACCAAGCGGTACAGAGCCAGTATATCAATTACCTCAACAGCCTCCCAAAATCCTATACCACCCAGTATGCAGTATGATATGCCAAAAGCCGTCAATGCCCGTTCAATTTGAACAAGAGAGGTCCTGCTCCGTAAAAGCACTGCTATATCGCCGTATTTGAAGCCCATGGAAACCAGCCTTTTGACGGCTTTCCCCACAACCTCAGCCTTGTAATCCTTGCGGCTGGTTAAAAGCATGGTACTATAGCCCTCTTCCAATATGCTTTCGAGTTTTTGACTGCTTCCTTCTTCCCCCAGCAACTTTTTAGCAGCTTCCCACCTGTCCTTTAAATCGGCTTCCTTTAGCGCCTTGTAGTCCCATGTTATAACCTCAACCTTATACTCCGCGTTTTGGCTTTTATCCCAGGGGTTAATATCCTCATAATACTCAAGTATATTGCTGAATACCTTGTTAACAAAACCAATTATGGTCTTGCTGCTTCGGTGGCACGTCTTGAGGGATACCTCCACCCCTCCGCTCTCAGTTATTTCCCTGCAGGCATCGTTGAATATGGTATAGTCCGACCCCCTAAAGCCGTATATAGACTGCTTTACATCGCCCACAATGAAAAGCCGTCCAGGAGGTATACGCCCGTCCTTCTTAACGAGTAGGTCCAGTATCCGTTTTTGAACTGGGTTTAAGTCCTGGAACTCATCCACCATGATGACAGCAAATCTCTCAAAACAATAATCCCGCACATGGGGGTTTTGAAGCAGCTTAAGGGTGAGTATTTCAAGGTCATTGAAGTCCAGCACATTTTCCCTGTCCTTGTAGCGGCTGTATTCTCTATAAAGGGCTGTTATGACCTCCATCCCCACCTCTTCAAGTACAGATGTTATATCGCTGCCTTGCATTTCATGATGGTCGTGCCGCCCATCCACATCTTCGCTGGGCTCCCATCCCTTGCCCCTTAAGACCTTGAAGGCCGAAATAACGCCCTTTTTGAGCTTCTCAGTAAAAAACGAAACTGAAAGCATTTGGACAATGAGCTTTACTTTTTGGCTGTTTTGATGCTGGTCCAAAAACTCGAGAATGACGTCATCGGCTAATTTTAAGAGCGCCAGTTCAGCCTCAACCTCGTCCATAACCTTAAACTGCGGGTCGAGCCCCAACAAGGCAAAATTCTCCCGTAGTAGCCTTGCACAAAACCCATGGATGGTATCTATATTGGCAGCGCTTATGCGCATCCTGAGGTCAGAAAGCCTTTTCTTCTCATCCATGTCCCTGCTTTCGGCAATCCTTTTTGAAAGCTCCCGTCGAATCCTGTCCTTCATCTCAGCCGCCGCTTTCCTGGTGAAAGTTATGGCAACGATGCTTTCAAGGTCCATATCGGGGTTTTCAAGCAAAAGCCTCATAAACCGCTGCGTAAGGACCCTGGTCTTGCCCGAACCTGCTCCTGCCTTGACCGCCATGCTGGTGCTGGTATCAAGCGCTCTTGCCTGCTCCTCGTTCAATCCATATCTCTCGCGTATATAAGCCACGCTATCAATCATTCATTACACCCACCTTCCTGGACAACCTCACCTCATTGTGCCTGCACACGCTTCTGTATGCACATCCAAATGCCTCATTGGGGCATACAGCCGGCGGCATGAAATGCCCCTTGCGCATTTTCTCCACCATCCTCAACGCCTCTCTGAGATTCCAGGAAAGTATTACCTCCATGTTTGGATATGTAGGCACATTTCTGGGACCTTTTCTGCCCTCGAAAAGCGCACTCCTTACGTCCTTTGAAATAATGCCGTCCCATTTCAATTTTTCAATGCTATAGTAGAGAAGGGCCATGCACTGCAGGTCGTCCATACCGCTTGCTCTCCTTATAACATCACGGACGCCTATATAATAAAGGGGTAATTGGAAATCGCTGCCTTCGATACACTCCTTCAGTCCACTGATCCTCCTCTTCTTATAGTCATATATTATATATCTGCCGGTAAAATTGCCTCGCCTATCGATCTCCACATCCACCCTGTCAACTATGCCTGATATTACAACACTGCCTCTTTCGGTATTTATGCCCACCCTAAAGGGGTATTCCAGCAATGCCGGTTTCAACTCACAACCTGTGGCATCATAATACCTGCGCATGTTTTGAGCATCATGGCAGATAAACTTAAACAGCGTATTTCTGAGCTCTTCAACGGCATATCCCTTAAGCGACGACGGTATATGGCTTAAACTGATATTTTGCAATTTTTCTTCGAATATCGAATTAAACCTGTCAGCATCGGGATTTAAGGGGTCACAATCTCCTTGGTAGTAGGCCTTAAGCACCGCATGGTAAAAGCTGCTTATGTCCATCTTGCTCCTTAAATCCTGGTCTTCAGCATCGACGTCAAACATGACATTGGCAAAATACTTAAACGGACACCTGGCGTAATCATTTATGCGTGAAACCGAAATTATGTACGTCATATTCTGCTGAAGTTCAGGGGGTGTATTCAGCTTCCCGTCATATGCGTCAAATGCCGGAGCAAACTCCCTTGAGAATTCCACGCAGGAGGCATATGCCGGATACTTGAGGTGATCCAAAATCTCGGGAATGCATATACTTGTCTTCAAATCCTCAGCCGTATCCCCATTGTTTCTCAGCATAGTGCCTATGGCTTTGACAGCCTCCCTAAGGCTGAAGGGCTGCCTGTTAAAGGCCATCCTGTCGCGCATGGTTACCTGGCTTTCCACAATATGCTCCCTGCTCCGGTCCTCTATTACGGACAACACCTCGTCTATAAAGGGTGACGGGTTCATCACGCTGCCGTCTTCATCCAGCGTACGGTAAGATAGATACAGCTTGTTCCTAGCTGCGGCAATGCACGCATTGAACCTTATCTTTTCACGCTCAAGTTCCCATGAGGCAGGCATGAGATTTATTCCCAGCTCGAAAAGCCGGTTTGCTTCATAGCTGTCAAATATTTGAACAGCATTATATACAGCGGGGAACACCCCCTCATTGAGGCCCAATACAAAAACGGCATAATATCTCTGCCCTCTTATGAGGTCGGGAGGAATTAGTTTGACGCCTCCTGATGAACTTCCAGCATCGTCTATATCAAAAGAGTACAGGCTCTCAACAATGTGCTGTATGACATCGCATCCTGAATACCGTACCTCTTTAAGCGAAGCATAACGGCCATACAGCTCCTCCAAGCGCTGGAGGACGTCCATGACCGTCGTCAAAGCCTTCATATTGCCAAACCACATATCAGTGCCTATGATGCCTTTTTGATGTAATAGCGATATCCTGCCAGCAAGTTTTAGAGAACCCAAATAGCCCTTTAAATTCGCAAAAAATTCGCCAACGTCCTCAATGCCAAACTCGAACCGCTGCGCGTATTTCTCAAGCTTATCCACCATGCTTACGGCATTATCAATATAATCCTTCATGCATGACTTTGCGTATTCATCTTGCGTGGTGTCAAAATAAACAGCCAAAAAAGCTGAAAAAGGGTCATGGTGATTAGCCTGAAGCGCATCTTCGGCCATCTCGATCAGCCTGGCATTGCTAAATCCTTCAAAGTTCAGCACCCCTTCAGGAAGGAGGTACATTGATGTAACCATACTGCTGAAGCAGTCATCCCGTTCTTCCTGATAAAGCACATATTTGAGCAATGCTATGATGTCCTTTACAAGGGACATGCCGTTCATTTTGCCCCCGTATTTGACATTAAGCGGTATACCATACTCTTCAAATACCCGCACCGCCTTGTCTAAATATGCTTTTATATCAGCTACAACAACTGCTATTTTGTCAGGCCTTATCTTTGACTCCTGTATCATCTTCTTTATAAAGCCTGCCGCTATTCTCAATTCATGGTCTATACACGGGCTGTTAAGTATACGCAGGCTGTCTTTGCTTATTTTCAAACGAGATTTTTGAGAATAAAGCTCAGCAGCCAGGCTTAAGAGCTCTACGTTGTCACCTTCATTATTGGGAAAAGCAGCAAAACAGAAAAAATTTGGATGATGCTCTGACATGTCATCGCTTCTACTGTATGGGGCGCCAAACTTAGATGCACTTTGTAAACCTTCTTGCTCTATAGTTTCAAAACCCAGTTTCATAAAGTCGTTTATAATCCCTTCTTGTAGAAAATCCTGATTGTGCACATTTTTATAAGGAACATTGACATATATCTCTATATCAGGGAAATACTCCATTATGGACCTAATCAGCTGTATATTGACAGGGTCAATATTCACAAATCCATCAATTACTATAACTTTTGCATCGTTAAATATGCTGGCTTCGGAGCATTTTGAAACGGCCTCAAACGAAATGTCATCAATATCCATAACATGTTTTTCGGCCTTGACACTTTCATATTTTGAATATATCTCATAAAAGCCCATGCATTTTCTGAGAAGGCTACCTCGGCAAGCCGTTGTTTTTGAGAAAAACTGCTCTGGAGTTGTGTATGAGCGTTTAAGCAGCCTTATGGTGTTTATAACCTGATTTATAAACCCTGGCCTGTGCTTTACCAAGCTGAAAAAGTTATCAGGAGATAAGCTGTTCATAATGCCGCTCAGCATCACTCGCTTTTCGGTACCATCCATTATGCGCTTTTTTGAGCCTGCTGTCTCCTCAACTATCATCCTTTCCAAATCGTCAAACCCTATGACATGGCAGTTGAATATTCCCCCCATGTGCTCAATGAAAAGCCGCCTTACGTCAAACATTGCTTCTCTCGATGGCAGTATGTACAATGCCGTATAACCCATTCGTATGTAATCAATACATTTCTTTATCAGCTCTGTCCGCCTCATACTTGTATAAGGCTCATAGTATAACACCTTCATGACCCCATCTCCCACTACATATTCAACCCCAAATTCCTCACACACTCAAACAAAACACACATCACTGTTTCTAGCTTATCCTTATCGAAAATCATAACTTTATTGAGGAAATTTTTTACCATAATCTTCATTTATCTGTATAAATTATAACACGGTTAGAGAAACATGAACAAGCTGCCAATCATCCATTGTTAAAATCCGAGCGTGCTGCCAAGATTCTGAGAACCCATTATCACCATGAAGTCACAATATCTTAAAAATTTTAATTTAAATATCACACTACTATATAGAAAAAACAGACCACGTCTTTTTATAATTAAAGTATAAGTAAACACAAAACATTTAAAGGGGGTTTACCAACAATGTCTAAAAAAATTGCTTTTATAGGCGCTGGCAGTTTTGGTTTTACTAGAAGTCTAGTGCGTGATATACTTACATACCCTGCACTGCAGGATTGTACCATCGCCCTCATGGACATCGATGAAGAGCGCCTGGGCTACATAAAGAAAGCAGTCGACAAGATCATCGAAGCCGGAAACTATCCCGCCAAGGTCATAGCCACTACAGATCGAGCTGAGGCTTTAAAGGATGCAGATGGGGTTATATGCACCATCCTGGTAGGAGGAGTGCATGTATGGCGCCATGACATTGAGATTCCAAAGAAGTACGGTGTGGATATAAACGTAGGGGATACCCGGGGACCGGCAGGTATCTTCAGGGCCTTACGAACCATACCCGTCATGCTGGACATATGCAGGGACATCGAAAGGTATTGCCCTGATGCCATAATGCTCAACTACACCAACCCCATGGCCATGTTGTGCAGAGCTATGCAGGGAGAGACCAAAGTGAAGGTAACCGGCCTGTGCCACAGCGTCCAAGGAACCGCCGAAATGCTGGCATCGTGGATAGGAGCCCCAATGGAAGAAATCACATATGTGTGCGCCGGAATAAACCACCAGGCCTGGTTCCTGGAGTTCAAGTGGAACGGCAAAGACGCCTATCCCCTCATCCGCGAAGCAGTAAAGCGACCCGAAATCTACAACCAGGAGCAGGTTCGTAACGAGATGTTCCTTCACCTGGGCTATTATGTAACTGAATCCAGCGGACATAACTCTGAATACAACGCATGGTTTAGAAAGAGGCCTGACCTCATAGAAAAGTATTGTACTCACGGTACAGGATGGAATCCTGGAGAATACGCGTATATACTTAAAGAGTACTTGAGGCGAGAGGATACCTGGAGAGATGAGATTAAGAAATGGTTAGAACAGGATACTATTGATTTAAATCGCGGGAAAGAATATGCAGCCGGTATTCTAAATGCCGTCATTGGCGACGGAACCCTGTACAAGTTCAACGGCAACGTAAGGAATTTTGGCCTCATTGATAATCTGCCGGAAGGTTGCTGCGTTGAGGTACCGGTGCTGGCATCCAAATACGGATTTGAGCCCATCCACGTAGGGCCTTTGCCGCCACATCTTGCAATCCTGAACAACATAAACGCCATGTGCGAAGAGCTGGCGGTTGAAGGCGCCCTAACCGGCGACCCCACCAAGATATACCAGGCGGTCTATTTTGACCCGTTAACATCGGCAGTACTCAGCCTGGCCGAAATCAAGCAGATGGTCAAGGAAATGTTTGAAGTGAACAAGGATTGGCTGCCTCAATTCAAGCATTTCTGCTGATAGAGATTAAACAAGGGGCTGTTCCGAATGCATCCAGCCCCTTTCTCTTTTATATTTTTAACCAGTACGTCTTACTTTTTTGCGATACCCTTCTTGAAAGCCTTGTAACCATACTGCACCAAAGCCACCAACGCCAAAACCACAGCTATGTACAACAGCATATTATAATACGGCAATTTAAGAACGGTAGCCACCACCGCCACGTAAAATGACGCCGTAGCAGCTTTACCAAAAAAATTTGCTTCCACTACTATATTGCGGTTTTTATAAAGAAAAGCGGCTCCAGCAATCATGAGAAATTCCTTTATAAAGACTATCAATATTATAGGCACCGGGATAATGCCTTTGATATACAGTGAAACAAGAACGGTAATCAGCATGAGCTTATCGGCCAATGGGTCCATCAATTTTCCCCACTTGGTGATCAAGCCGTATTTTCTAGCGATGTATCCATCTAAAAGGTCAGTAGCCCCCGCTACTATGAAAACCACAATACTCCACAATAGGTTGTTATGTATCTCTGGATTGTAAAAGACATATATAAAAACCGGAATCAAACAAAACCTTATAACCGTCAATATATTGGGTATGTTCATCATATCTGAGCGCAGGAAACTTCCCCTTCTTCAAGATGGAGAAAAATGCGCTCTTGCCCCCTCTCTAACATCAACGTCTCCGCCTTTTCTATAAGCTTTAACTTACTATTGCCCTTCACCGTTGTCTATAAATAAAAAAATAGGTCTTTCCCCTCTCCTTACATCGACCTTAAAACAAAAGAAAAAATTAAAGAATATTACAAAATGGTCGGGGTGACAGGATTTGAACCTGCGACCTTCTCGTCCCGAACGAGACGCGCTACCAAGCTGCGCTACACCCCGACATTCTGGAGCCAACAAGGGGACTCGAACCCCTGACCTGCGGTTTACGAGACCGCTGCTCTACCGGCTGAGCTATGTTGGCGTATTAAACTCCCAATGCAGTAATAGATTATAGCATAAAAATTTTCCCTTGTCACCTATATTTTTTATTTTACTGCTACCGAATTTAGCCAAAGAATGAATTGACAACGCTTAGCCAGCGATATAAAATATCAATAGTTAGTTAACTAACTAATTATTTGCCACGGATATGCAAAATTACAAAACGCATTCTAAATTTAACTATACCCAAATTAGGGAGATGAACGCCATGCATACATGTAAACCCTCACCCGATGAACCCTTAGGCCGCCTGTTTGCTCATACTTCCAAACTGCACCGCGACCTTTTAAGAAAGCTGGCACATCAAAACGGCCTTGAGCATGGTCAACCCATTGCCTTGGCGATAATCATAGCCAATGAAGGTATAAGCCAGCGGCAACTGAGCGAAAAGCTGTTTATTACCCCGGCCTCCACTACCGCACTCCTCCAAAAGCTGGAAAAAGCCGGCCTCATTGAGAGAAGGCCCGACCCCAATGACCAGAGGGCCTTTTGCATTTACGCCACCGAAAAAGGGCGTATGGTAGATCAGCAAATGAAGGAAGGACTGCAAGAGTTGGAGAAAGCCTGCTTTCACAACTTTTCAGAGCAAGAACTTATAGAGTTTCGCAGGCTTCTTCTAAAGCTTCACGAAAACCTATGCAACTTAAATCAAGGAGAATGGGGGAGTAATGCATGATAAGAATATCACGCTATCTAAAACCTTACTGGGTATACGTTCTGCTTGCACCCCTTTTTATGGCTTTGGAGGTATATATGGACCTGTTGCAGCCCCGCTATATGGCAGACATAGTGGATAAGGGCATTGCCAATGGGGACATGAACTATGTCCTGACCAAGCTCCTCATCATGTTGGGTATCGCCTTTATAGGGATGCTGGGCGGCATAGGTTGCGTATATGCATCCACCGTTGCAGCGCTGGGGTTTGGCACCGATATCCGTTCGGATCTGTTCCGCAAGATTCAAACCTTTTCTTTCTCCAATCTCGACCGCTTCCCAACCTCATCGCTAATTACCCGCCTTACCAACGACGTTACCCAGCTTCAAAACGTGGTCACCATGTCACTGGCCATGATGATACGCGCTCCCTTGCTGTGTATCGGTTCCATTATAATGACCATAAAGATAAGCCCTTCCCTCGCTTCAGTGCTGCTAATAGCCTTGCCCCTTACCATCATAGGCGCAATAGCCATAATCAAGAAGGGCTTCCCCCTGTTCAGGCGAGTCCAGTCGAAAATAGATAGGGTAAACACCATCATACGAGAAAATCTAGCAGGAGTCCGGCTGGTAAAAGCATTCCTGCGTAAAGATTTCGAAGAGAAACGGTTTAAGGTGGCCAATGAAGACCTACGGGATACCGCCATCACAGCCGGCAGGATCATGGCAACAGGTATGCCGCTTCTGATGCTGGTCACCAACCTCGCTACTGTGGCGGTGTTGTGGTTAGGGGGTATAAAGGTACAAAGCGGCACATTACAAATCGGAGAGCTCATAGCGTTCATCAACTATCTGACAAGGATAATGATGTCGCTGGTGATGATCGCCTTTAACTTGATGGCATTTTCCAGGGGTAAGGTTTCGGCAGACCGCATAAGAGAAGTACTGATGGAAGAGGCCGATATCGTAGATCCAGCAGAAAACCGGAGTAACGTTTCACAAGGGCCTAAAATAACCCGAGGGCAAGTAGTATTTGAAAACGTAACCTTCAGCTATAGCCCAGATGGAGAGCCGGTTTTGAAAAACATATCCTTTACTGCCGAACCGGGTGAAACAGTGGCCATACTTGGAGAAACGGGATCTGGCAAGACCACGCTGGTAAGCCTCATTCCACGGCTGTATGACCCCCAGGAAGGCCGCATATTAATAGATGGTATCGATGTACGGGAATACAGCCTTTACAACTTAAGAAAAGAGATCGGAATGGTGATGCAAAACTCCCTTCTATTCTCCGGAAGTATATTGGATAACCTCCGATGGGGAGACCCTGAAGCAGACCTTGAAAAAGCCATAGAAGCGGCAACCATAGCGCAGGCCCATGACTTCATCATGCAAACCCCCAACGGCTATCAAACCGATTTAAGCCAGGGAGGAGTTAATCTATCAGGTGGTCAAAAACAGCGGTTGAACATTGCCCGGGCGCTTATCAAAAGGCCCAAAATACTCATTTTGGATGATGCCACCAGCGCTGTAGACATGGCCACCGAACTTAAAATACAGCAGGCTTTAAAGCGTTGGAACCACAAGTGTACCACCTTCATAATAGCCCAACGCATAAGCTCTGTCATGGACGCCGATAAGATCATTGTTTTAGAGCAGGGACGCATAGCAGGGATGGGTACCCACGAGGAACTGCTCGCTTCCAACCCGCTATACCAGGATATCTACAGGTCACAGATAGGGAAGGAGGAAAAGATTTATGCCTGAAGATAAGCGTAACGTCCATGCCGACTTTCGGCAATCCGACAAGCGAATCCCGGAAAGCAATATACACAGAAACGCTCCTTTGATTCAAAGCATGGGTGGTATTGGTGGCCCTGGTATGCGCGGATTTGGCAGGAGAGGACCACAGGGGCCGCATGCTCGTTTTATGGGACCAAGGGAAAAGCCCAAAAATCTGGGTAAAACCCTTGTTAGGCTGAGCAGATATTTAAGAGATGACATCCCAGGGCTGATAGTAGTCATACTGGCCGTCTTGCTCAATACAGCATGCACCCTTATAGGCCCGCTGCTCATCGGCCAGGCCATAGACCAATACATCATTCCTGGAGATTTTCAGGGGCTGGTGCGCATTTCGTTGCTCCTTTTAGGAGTCTATATTCTAAACTCGTTGGTTGCCTTTTTGCAGGGATTTTTTATGGCTTCCGTATCCGAAAAGACGGTGGCTCGCATCCGCAGAGACCTGTTCAGCAAGTATCAGGTACTGCCACTCAAGTTCTTTGATTCGCATACCCACGGAGAACTGATGAGCCGCCTCACCAACGACATAGACACCATATCCATTACCCTGCACGCCAGCCTAACCCAATTTATCTCGGGAGTTATTGTCCTGGTCGGCACAATAATATTAATGCTATTAAAGAGCGTAATTCTCACCCTCATAACTTTATCGATAATCCCTTTAATGTTCCTTCTAACCCAGCTTATAACTAAACACACCGGCAGGCTCTTTATAGAGCAGCAAAAAACGCTGGGTGAACTCAACGGTAAGATAGAGGAAACCATTTCGGGTCAAAGGGTAGTAAAGCTGTTCTGCCGTGAACAGCACGCCATTGCCGAATTCGAAGAATCCAACCAAAAGCTCAAGAAAACGGCATTAAAAGCTCAAGTCTTATCCAGGGTCATGGGACCCACCATGAACCTGCTCAACAACCTGGGATTTGCACTGGTTGCAGGGATTGGAGGCCTGCTGGCCGTCAACAACATCGGCGGTGCCGTAACTGTAGGTACGATATCAATATTCCTCAACTACTCAAGGCAGTTTACCCGCCCCTTAAATGAAATGGCAAACCAGTACAACATGGTGTTGTCAGCAGCAGCCGGCGCCGAACGGGTATTTCAGGTTTTAGACGAGGAACCTGAACCGGGCGACGCACCAGACGCTGTGGACCTCAGAGAAACGGGCGTAAAAGGCCATGTGGAGTTCGAAAACGTCTCATTTGCTTATGACGATGAAAACCTGGTGCTAAGGAACTTTTCCCTTGAAGTAAAACCTGGTCAAACGGTGGCGCTAGTTGGAGAAACCGGAGCCGGCAAAACCACCATAATCAACCTCCTCACGCGGTTTTATGACGTCAAAGAGGGAAGCATACGTATAGATGGAATCGATATAAGAAAAATTAAACGTGAAAGCCTGCGCTCTTGCCTCGGAATTGTGCTACAGGATACTTACCTGTTCAACGCCACCGTGCGCGAAAACATACGGTATGGCCGTCTGGATGCTACCGATGAAGAGGTGGAACAGGCAGCCAAAATCGCCCATGCCCATGACTTCATCATGCGCTTACCGCAAGGCTATGACACAATTCTCACCGATGAAGGCGGAAACTTGAGCCACGGCCAACGCCAGCTTCTGGCCATCGCTCGAGCGGTACTAGCTGATCCGGCAATACTCATACTGGATGAAGCCACTTCAAGCGTGGATACGCGTACCGAGGTATACATCCAAAAAGCCATGCGGAACCTCATGAAAGGCCGTACCAGCTTTGTCATAGCCCACAGGTTGAGCACTATAAAGGACGCCGATTTGATCGCCGTGATAGACAAAGGCAGGCTTGTGGAAAAGGGCACACACCAAGAATTGCTGGAACGAAAGGGGGTCTACTACAACCTCTACCAAAGCCAGTTTGTCCGCACACGGCAGGCAATGGACGAAAACGTAAGGGCTGCCTCATTAAGCTAAAGAGGAGAGAGCACAAGCTCTCTCCTCTTTTAGATTTTTAGATACTTGCCCTATTTTTAATCATATAACAAGGGCTTTAGCTCTTCTGAATCAATGTTGGTTTTATCATACCAGTAGAAGCCTGTATCGATTTCCTTACGCCGCATTATCGCCAACCGCATCCCTCTTCATCGTGCTCTTTTTTATCCTGTTCTTCAGCTTAAAGGCCCAGCCACCCATGGTTCCCATGGGGCAAAAAGCACACCAAGTTCTCTGGTGATAGTAAATGCCGAGCATGATATCGATTATGGTGGTTATAAGAACCATGCGCACAAATACCGCCCCTACAGCGGCCCAATTGCCCCATGCGAAAGTCAGTTGCATGGCGAAAAAGCTCATCAGTATTATAAGGAATATCACCTTAAATGTGGTGGTCTTAAAAACTCCGGGAATGCCCTTCTTTAGGGTAATTTTCTTCAGTACCACGTCGTTGAAACTACCCCTTGGGCAAAACGAGTTACACCACTTCCTCCCCATAAAGGGCCCCGTAACTACGGGTGCGAGCATGCACACCAGCGCAAACACCCCTATTGGAGGATATATAAGGCCTGCAATGCAAAACGCTATCAGCACAAGCCATAAATACTGTTTGGCTGAATTCATTGCCATGTCACCTCCTGCAATCATTTTATGATATTATCATTATATTTGGAAAATGCAATATTTATTATATTAAAAATCCATCAAAATGCAAACCCCCCAATCTCAATTTTCACTCGATCAATCGAAGTCCCAGCTCTTTAGCATACAGCCATGCTTCTTCATACTCTTCTGGACTCAATCTCCGCGCAATCTCCTTGTATTTATAAGCCTCATAATGAGGATAATATCGATCCATGAGATTAACTGCGCAGTCAGGAGAAAGCTCCTCTTTTATGAACCTCAAAATCTCCTTGGTATCCTCAAGCCCTCCTGGCATCACGAGATGCCTTATCAAAAGCCCCTTGTAAGCCAATCCCGTTTCGTCAAGCTTCAAGCCGCCCACCTGGCGATCCATCTCCTTTAAAGCGCTCTTTACATACTTAGGATAATCTCTTACTCTGGAATATTTTACACCACGCTCCTCTATGCTGTACTTGAAATCCGGCATGTATATGTCCACCACTCCGTCGAGCAGCTTAAGGGTTTCCACCCTCTCGTACCCCCCGCAATTGTAAACCAGCGGCAGATTAAGCCCCTTTTGAGCTGCAATGTACAGCGCTTCCAGGATATTAGGCACAAAGTGTGTTGGAGTGACCAGGTTTATATTATGGCAGCGGTAATGATTCTGTATCACCAGCATTATCTCGGCCAACTCCTCGTTGGACACAACTTCCCCCTCTCCCCCATGGCTCAGCTCACAGTTCTGACAAAATACGCATCTCATGTTACAGTAGCCGAAAAATATTGTACCCGAGCCATTCCAACCAACCAAGGGAGGCTCTTCGCCAAAGTGGGGGCCGTAGCTGGCCACCACCGCTTTATCATGAGAACGGCAAAAACCTACCGTTTTCCTCCTGTCGATCCCACACCCATGGGGACACAGGTTGCACTCCGTGAGATGTTTCTTGGCCTCCTCCACTCTGCATTTAAGCTCGCCTTTTTCCAAAAGTACCAGGTAACCAGGCTTATGCTTTGCCATATAAAGCCCTCCCTAATCCTTAAACAAACGCATATTAAGCTATCCCACAATTCTCACTTACAACAATTATTATTCTCCAAAATACAATTATACCCTGCAAGCTGAATTGCAGGGTATAATTTCAATACTATTGTCTCAATTGCAGAGGTAACCCGCCACATATGCTGCAAACTTCACAGAATGGCTTGCACATAAGCTGGAACATCATAACAGGAAATCCGATTGCCCTCAATAATACCTATACCTTCTTCGGGCGATGAATACCCTGTGTATAAACACCCCGGCCAAAAATCCGCTTATGTGCGCCCACCAGGCTATACCTCCTACGCTGCCACCGCCTATCCACTGTATGACGCCCGAATACAGCTGGCTTATGAACCACAAAATCAAGTATATGAAGGCCGGCACGTGTATGAACAATGGCAAGAAGAAAAAGAACGGAACCAGTGTCACAATCCTGGCATGAGGAAACAGTACAAAGTAGGCGCCCATGACGCCGGCAATGGCTCCCGAAGCCCCAACGGTAGGCACATTGGATGTGGGGTTGAACAAAAAATGGGTAAATCCCGCTATTAAGCCGCACAATATATAGAATATCACAAACTTTATGCTGCCCATTACATCCTCTACGTTATCGCCAAACAGCCACAACACCCACATATTGCTGATAAGATGCATCCAATTGCCGTGGAGAAACATGCTGGTAAAAAGCGGCATGTATGTACTGGCCTCAAATATCCCAAACTTTGCTATAGACTTTAAAAACCTTTGGGGTATAAATCCATACTCATACACAAACTGCGCAAACCCCACATCGGGCATCAATGACTGGCCTATAAATATCATCACGTTGATGACTATAAGCATGACGGTTGCCAAAGGCTCACGCCTGCTGGGTATGGTATCCCTCAATGGAATCATAAATAATTCCCCTTTTCCTATCCAAGTTTCATCCTCACACTACCACTTTTATACTACCATTTTTACAAGCTCTTTTCAATTTGACATTTGCTCAACCTCACAAAAATTAAAAAGTGCCTTTAATTATCCACAGCCATGTGTTAAACTTATTATGACAATCCGCTACACCGAGTATTCGACAAAATGTTTTGCTTAAAGAAAAGTCCTCTTCATGCTAGCAGTTAACGAAATTGCTTGCATAATGGCAATAAAATCTACTTATTAAAGGAAGGGACAGGCTACCATGCACCTTTTTGATGTGCTGCCGCAAAATCTGTTTTCTATCTTGGCATCCAAAAACAAACATATCTACGCCGATGCGCTGTTTGTATTGAGGAAAGCCTTTCGCCAGGAGATGACCATAAAGAAGGAAGACCTCATTTCCATGCTTATCTCCAACCTGGACGAGAAGATGCTGAGTATAGACATGGAAGAGATGGAAAATACGGAAGAGCCTTCAACGGAATCTTCAAACGGTAGCAATGAAAACAACATCAGCCTGTCAACCATCGCACACTTTATATTGAGGCGCCTTAAAGAAACAGGATGGATCGATGTAGAATATCAGGATGATTCCTTCGAGGAAGTGGTCACGCTACCCGATTATTCCATAAAGCTCATTAACCTGCTGTTTTCATTCACCGATGAAAACTTGAAGGAGTATAACTCCTACGTCTTTTCCACTTACTCGGCCTTAAAGACAGCCCATGAAGAGGAAGAGGACTCCAGCAGTTATAACGCGCTGTTTACGGCATACGAAAACACCGTCAGGCTGGTGGACGAGCTAAAGTCGCTGCACAACAACATCCGCCGCTATCACCAGGCTTTAAGCGACCTTGCAACGGTAAACGAGGTGTTGAAAGGGCACTTCGACGAATACAAAACCCTGGTAAGCGACCGGATATACCATCCCCTGAAGACCTTCGATTCCATCCCGCGCTACAAAGCGCCTATACTGCGGCTGCTACAACGCTGGCTGACAGACAGCTCGTTGCGCCAGCGTACGGTGGAGCAAGCCGTAATGCGCGGTCGATACAAAACCCGTGAAGAAGGGCATGAGGACATCTTGAGCAAGATAGGGTATATCATGGATACTTACGAACGCCTGGATAACATACTTGAAGAGATCGACCGCAAGAACACGGCCTATACCCGAGCATCGGTTGAAAAGATGCGCTACCTTTTAAACACCGACCGCAGCATCAAAGGAAAGATAGTGGAAATATTAAAGAGGGTTGCCGACAGCCCGCAGCAAAAGCAAGAGACGCTTATAGCCAGACTACAGGAAGCCGTGGAGCTGTTCCACCAGAGATACATAGATGAAAATTCGCTGTATGTAAGGGCTGCACGGCACAAAAAGCTCGAAAGCACGCCCTTGCAGCTACCGCCATCTCAGGACGAGGATGAAGAGGAGATAATGAAGGAATTCCTGGACAAAGCCAAAAAAAGTTACAACCACACCAGGGTTATGGCTTTCATGAGAAACGTGATGAAGGATTTCGATGTGGTGTACAGCCATGAAATTCCGCTCCCCGATGATGAATCCTTCATACTCCTCATGCTGGCCACTTTAAAGGGCCACGACCGAAAGATGTTTTACAGGGTAGAATTCATGGATGGATACGTATATAATAATGGTTACAGAATCCCTAACATGAGATTTATAAGAAAGGACAGGGCCAATGTGGGTTGAAGAATACGAGAAGCTGAGCAGTTCAGAAAAAGAGGAGTTCAGAAGGCTTGTAAATCTACTCTTATCCCGTACATTCATCATACGGGACATCTACGACGCCAAAGAGGGGATGATGCGCGTAAACCCCGAATATCGTTTCATAGAACGCAACTTTGCGCTGTTTAGCGAATACCTGTGGTATTCCGGTTGGGCGCTTTACAAGGACAGCCAGTATGGCGTGATCGCCCTTGTGAATAGTTACGAGTACAACCGAGTCAGGCTTGACCGAAACACCACCATCATACTGTTCATACTCCGCCTTATATTTGAAGAGGAACGGGAAAAGGTGACCCTTCGGAAAGAGGTTCTAACCAGCACAGGCCAGGTCATCCATAAAATGCTGACCCTGGGGCTTGTAAAAAAGAAGCCTTCTGATCGCGACATAACAGAGGCACTGCACCAGCTGGCATATTATAACATCATACAAAAGCTGGAAGGTAAATGGGAGGAACCAGACAATAAACTCCTCATCTTGCCTTCGATATTGTTTGTGGTGACCAACGAAAAGATTAGCAGGATCTACGAAACCCTCGGCGAAGAAGAGGACTCTAATCAAGAATTGAATGGAGCCGAGGAGCAAGACGTTATAAGAGGCGAGGTGGAACAATGAAAAAGCTCACCAAACTCCTCCTCATCAACTGGCACTACTTCTGGAAGGAGCTTATAGAATTTGACACCATAAACTTTTTGACGGGTGCCAACGCCGCTGGCAAGTCCACCATAATCGACGCCATACAGCTTTTAATGCTTGGGGACACCAGCGGCCATTTCTTCAACAAAGCCGCCAACGATAAATCCGCCAGGACGCTCAAAGGCTACCTGTGGGGCGAAATAGGCGACGACGGCGATGCCGGATTTAAATACTTAAGAAGCGGTAGATTCACCAGCTATATAGCCTGCGAGTTCTATGATGACTTCAAAGACAACTGGTTTACCCTGGGTGTGGTGTTTGATTGCTACGACGATGGCACGTTTGAACACCGGTTTTTTATATTGGATGACTCCTTGCCCGATAACCACTTTATTCAAAACGATACCCCTATGTCGTTTAAAGACCTGCGCAGCTACTTTATGAAGAACTACAAAAGAGGGAAGTTCCAGTTCCCAGAGACAAATCGCGGCTATCAGGAGATACTTAGGGGCAAGCTTGGAGGCCTTAAACTGAAGTATTTCAGCCTGTTTAAAAAAGCCGTGCCTTTCTCCCCCATAGCTGACATCGAGTCATTTATCACCAACGACGTGTGCGATGTAAAGGGCCCTGTGGACATAAGCCTTATGCAGGACAATATCCGGTATTATAAGAGGCTGGAACAGGATGCGGAAATGATGATGAAGCGCATAGCCGCCCTGGAGGATATACAGCAAAAATACAACGCTTATCTGGAAGAAAAGCAAAAGTTTTTGATGCACAGCTATATCATAGAACGGGCCCAGCTTCAAATGGCGCTCGATGAGGTAGCACGGCTCGAAAAAGCCTACAGCCAAAATCAGCAAGAAATAAACGAGATGGAAGCCAAAATAAACGAAATCAAAGAAAACATAAAAATGCTTGAAAAAGAGCGAGAACAGCTGATAGCCGACAAAGCCACATCGGATATACAGAGAAAAATTAATGCGTTGCAAAGCCAGAAAGAACAGCTGGAAGACCAGCTCGGGCAGCTTAAAGGGGAGCTAAACCGCATCATAAAGCAGATGCGACACTACGGCAGGGTGTGGCGCGAGTGCATACACGCCCTGCAAAACGTTCAGGTATCACAAAGCAGCAATACCGGCAGCACTATCGATGCGATATACCACATGAAAACAAAGCATGCCACTGCACCGCAAGATAAGTCAAAGGGCGGATCCATCGTCTTTAACTGGCAGGACATAGAAAACGACTGGGATGAGCTGATGGGATTGTCTGACCAGGCTTTAACCTACGCCGAACAGCTGCTCAAGGTTGACAGCCAGACCCTTGAAGCCATAGCCGCCCTGGGTTTTAATAGCATAATAAGCCTTATAAATCAGCTCAAACAGCTAGCAGCCCAAATAGGCAACTTCATCGATAGAGCAATAATCAATGCAAAAAGGTTACAAGATGAACTGGCAAACGATGTAGAAAACCTGAAACGAGGTATAAAGCCATATGCCCGAAACCTATTGGAGCTTAAAAATGAAATCTCCTCTGCCCTCTCGGCTAAATATGGGCGAACAGTAGAAGTACACATTCTGGCCGACCTGCTTGAAATACGGGATCTGCGCTGGAAAAACGCCATAGAGGCTTACCTCCACACCCAAAAATTTTACCTTATAGTGGAGCCCGAACACTTCCTGGACGCCTTGAAAGTATACGACAGGTTAAAGTTTGAAAAGGGGTTTTACGACCTGGGGCTGGTGGACACCGGCAAGCTGGCAGAGCTTAAGCCTGTTGCCATGGAAAACAGCCTGGCACAAGAAGTGGAGACCTCCAACCCTTACGCCCGTATGTTCGTCGATTTTGTAATGGGCAACGTTATAAAGTGCGACAAAGTGGAGGACCTGCGTAACTATTCAAGGGCCATAACCGATACCTGCATGCTTTACCAAAATTTTGTGGCACGCCAGCTTCACCCTGACCGATGGAAAAACCCCTACATCGGTCGAAAGTCCATAGAGGAGCAGATTGAGAGCAAAACGGCACAGATAGCCCAGATTGAAAAAGAATTAGCAAGCCTCGAGAGCCTGTCTAAGTGGCTACGCGGTATATATTCCATGGAGTCCATGAACCTCAACGAGGCCGAAAACATCATGGAAGCACTGGAAAAGAGCAAAGCCATACCTCTATTAGAATCAAAGCTCAAAGACATAGTGGATGAGCTGGGAAGGCTGGATTTAACCTGGTTAGTGCAGATAGAACAAAAGATCAAAGCGGTGGAACAGAAGATTCAAAACTTAAAAAAAGAGGAAGAAACATCCCTGGCCAAAGTTATCGGCCTTCAGGCCCAAAACAAGGAAATAGCGCAAAACAAATTGCCTACCGCAAAACAAAACGTCGAGCTGTATCAAAAGCGCATAAATGAACAGTTCCCCAACGACTGGGTTGAAGAGATGGGTGAGCCGCGCTTCCAAAAGGAACTTTCCAGCCGAGCATCGGCCATTGAAGTTTATAATAACTTCTACAGCCAAGTGGCCAGAACTCAAAGCCAGATGAATAAGAAGAGAGACGAGCTGGTAGCTGCTCGTTCGGAATACAACCGGGAATACCGCATGTCGTACGACATAAACCTCCCCGACAACGGGCCATATGAGAAGGAACTCAACGAGCTTAAAGCCATCAAGCTGCCTGAATATATGGAGAAGATCAAAGACGCCAAGGAAAAGGCCTTTCAGCAGTTCCGTGATGACTTTTTAGCCAAGCTCAAAGCCAACATAGACATGGTCAAGGAGCAAATCGAAGAGCTCAACACCGCCTTGAAGGAAAGCAGCTTTGGGAATGACCGATACAGATTCGTGGTTAGTCCCAGGCCAGAATACCGGCGGTTTTATGACATGATCACCGACGAGCTGCTGATGGACGGCTACAACCTGGCATCGCAGGTATTTTTTGAAAAGCACAAAGACGCCATCGAAGAGCTGTTTAAGCACATCACCGACGTGGACTTACAAACGGATGCCGATACCAGGGCTGAGCTTGAAAAAAACATCAAACGGTTTACCGACTACAAGACTTACCTTACCTTTGACCTGATAGTCACCGACAGCCAGGATAGGGAGCAACGGCTGTCAAAAACCCTGCACAAAAAATCGGGCGGCGAAACCCAAACCCCCTTCTATATAGCCATGCTGGCCTCATTTGCCCAGCTGTATCGAACGCGATACAATAACGAGTCGGGCAACACCATCCGCCTCATCATGTTTGACGAGGCCTTCAGCAAGATGGACAGTGACAGGATACAGGAAAGCATCAAGCTTTTGCGCAAGTTCGGGCTTCAGGCCATACTTTCGGCCCCCTCCGAAAAAATAGGCGACATAGCTCCTCTTGTGGACAGAACCCTGTGCGTGATACGAAGCGGAAACAGGTCGTTCGTCAAAGCCTTTGATGCCAAACGGATAAAGGAGGAGATGTATGAACTACAGGAAGCTGATACTCAACCGGCTGCTGGATAAATACGAAAGAAGCAGCGCCTATAAAGGTGCTGCTTCCACAAACCGAAGGATTCTCATAAATTTGTGCTCTGACGAATTCCCCGAATACAACATAGAAGATACCCCAACCAAGGACCTCATCAATTCGGTGGTGATGGACCTTGAAAGAGAAGGCTTAATCGGCTTTGAATGGATGCGCTTTGAAAAAGGCAACATTATCAGCCGTGTATGGCTGAATCTGGATGCCCTGCAAGAAGCATACCGGCAGGCCGAAAGAGTGCCCAAACGAAAACATGTGGAAAATGCCCTTGTCCTGGTGCAAGAGGCGAAAAGCCGCATCGCCTCCTCGTGGATCCGCAGCTTCTTAGAAGATGCCCAAGCATGGCTGGAACAAAAGCTGTCCATCCCCCCCTTTCTCCCCGAGGACAGCGAACTTTTACAAAATCTCTTGAAAGTACTGCTCTTTATTGACGTCAAAGGTGAAGATGAGCTGCTGGAGCGAGTGTTTAGCCTAAGGTGCTTCGGCGACTCAAAATACTTCGAAAAAAACTTACGCCGAAGGCTGCTGAGCATTATCAAAAAATACTGGCAGGAGGAGGACCTACAGGCTGGAGAATGGACCGATGACGAGATCTTATCTCTCATAGGCATTGTCAAGGCTCCTGAGCAGGTAGAGTTTTGCGGCAACATGCTGGCCTCCATACAGGGGCGGGTTGCGGATTTCACGCCCCTTATACATGGTGTAGCTATAAACACCCCAACCATACGCGATATGGCGATTTTAGAGTTACCGACCGTGAAGCGCATCCTCTTTATAGAAAACAAAGCCAACTATGTAGATTACGTATTCAAAAAGAGGAACCCTGATGAATTAGTGATATACCATGGCGGATTTTACAGTCCGGTAAAAGGGCTGTTTTTCAAAAAAATATATGAGGTCGCCTGCAGGTGCGGCATCACATTTTACCACTGGGGCGACATGGACCTGGGAGGGTTTCAGATATTTAAACGCCTTAAAACGCGAATCATTCCCACCCTTCAGCCCTATCTTATGGACGTTGATGCTTTTACGTCAGTAAAGCGATTTTGGCAGTCCTTTGATGAAAAGTACGCTCAAGCTTTACAAAAATTGCTTTACGATCCGGATTATAGCGAGTTTCATCCGCTCATAAAGGTCATGCTTAAGGAAAAGGCCAGAGTAGAACAAGAGGCTTTCTTAAGCTATGAATGACGGCAGCCCAATAAATAAAATTTCTCACTGCACAACCTTATTCACAACAATCTACTCACAACAAAACTTTCTCTAATACTAAAACATAAAAAGCTATTTTATTGAATCCTTTATGGATTGTATATACTCGGCGTAATCCTTATCAGCCTTGCTAATATGGTTCACAAACCAATCGACAATTTTTTTGTTGAACTGAACAATGAAAGAAAGAGTCGCCCCCTCCTGATCAAACTTCCTTTTCAACCCCTCAACTTCTTGCAAAAAAAACTGGTGCAATTTCTGATGTTCTTCATATTTTGGGTAATTATGCTTTTTCTGATATTCCAGCTCATAGTTAAAATGCGTTATAACGTAATCTGACAGAAAGTCAAGGGTGTTGCCGATTTCCTGTTTAGCCCTACCGGCAGCGCTGGCCTCCAGCAACTTATTTATGGCCTCCACCAGTGACTTGTGTTGATTGTCAATTTCATCAATTCCGACCTCCAGATCCTTCCTCCACTTTATGGCCATCTTTTAAAGCTCCTTTCTGTATAGTTTTATATATTTTTTAAACACCCTTCATCAATATAAAACGGACATAAAGCTAAAAATTCTCCGTTATTTCCAATATTCAATAACAGCCTCTCTTTTAATAAATTTATGGCCCTCCCTAAGCAGATGCACACAGGAGTTTATCCCTGCGTTTAGGTTCACTAAACGGCCATCAACTCCTCACTTGTGCTCTGGGCTTTACACAGCTGGCTGTACAGGCCCCCTTTCTTGAGAAGCTCGTTATGCTTGCCGGCTTCCACTATTTCTCCGTCCTTGAGCACTATAATCTGGTCAGCATCACGTATGGTAGATAGGCGATGGGCAATCACGATGGTGGTCCTGTTTTTCATAAGGTTTTCCAGCGCCTCCTGAATCTGCTTCTCAGTTTGGGTATCTACCGATGAAGTGGCCTCATCCAAAATTAATATTGGTGCATCCTTAAGAAGGGCACGGGCTATGGAGATCCTCTGCTTCTGCCCTCCTGATAACTTCACTCCCCTTTCACCCACTCGAGTGTTGTACCCCTCAGGCAGTTCCATTATAAACTCGTGGGCATTGGCAGCCTTTGCAGCTGCAATTACCTCTTCATCGGTGGCATCAGGCCGCCCGTACAGAATATTCTCCTTCACGGTACCGTTGAACAGGAAGACGTCCTGGGAAACCATACTTATCTGCTTTCTCAAACTGCTCAGCTTAATCTTTCTTATGTCTATATCATCTATCAAGATCTGACCTTCATCAGGGTCATAAAACCTGGGTATTAGGTTGGCAATGGTGGTCTTACCCACCCCCGTAGGACCTACCAGCGCTATCATCTCGCCGGGATTTACCTTAAAGGATACGTTCTTCAATACCGGAACCTCATCCACATAACGAAAGCTTACATTTCTAAACTCTATCTTACCTTTTACCCTGTCTATCTCTATTGCATCGGGGTCATCCTTTATCTCTGGTTTCTCATTCAATATCTCAAATACCCGCTCGGCACTGGCCAGGGCATGCTGTATCCCTTCGTTGATCATCCCAAATGAGGTTATGGGCTGATAAAAGGTATTAAGGTACAACAGAAAAGCCACTAGGTCTTCCAGCGCCAATTGTTTTGTCAGGGCCAACCTTCCCCCGAAAAATATGACTATCACCGTTCCCAGTCCGGATACAAACTCTATGCTGGGATGAAAAGCATTGCTCAGCTTAAGCGCACGCAATATGGCCCTGGTGTAAGCAGCTATGCGGCTTAAGGTGCGCTCGCTTTCGTATTCTTCCTGAGTAAAAGCCTTGATCTCCTTAATCCCCGAAAAGTTATCCTGAAGGATGGCGCTAACCTCTGCAATCTCCTTCTGCGCTTCCTTAAACATCGGACGGGATATCTTGCTGAACTTGACAACCATCCAGAAAAGCAAGGGGATCGGTATAAGGGTGTAAAGCGCCAGCTTCAAATGCATGGAAAACAGGATAACAGACACCCCAATGAGCATCAAGCCATTGACCACCAAGGTTGGAATGGCATGAGCCAGCAGCTGTTCAAAGTTTCGAGTATCATCGAGTACCCTGGACATGAGTTCTCCCGTTTGTTTGTCGTGGAAAAACCTCAAGGAGAGAGTCTGTAAATGATTATATAAATGGCTCCTTATGTCCTCCAGCATCTTCCACGCTGCATAGTGAGATATGTAGTTGGTACCAAACTGCGATATCGCCCTCAGCAGATATATTGCAATTACAGCCAGAGCAAGGAAATTGACCTGGGCTAGGCTTGCCTTACCCTCTACGCTCTGGGTTACCGTGCTTATAAGGTTGCGGATCATCCAGGGGCCGATCATATTCATAGCCGTAACCATTATCATACAAACGGTGGCAACAAATATATGAAGCCTGTAAGGCTTCATATATCGCATAAGCGCTTTAAGCTCCTTCATAAAAATCCCCCTCGACTCCCTTTTTAATAACTACTAACTCCTATCCTTTCATAAGCTTATTCAGCAAACTCTTGAGCGTCTTTAGCTCTTCTTCGCTCAACACCTTCATCCTCTCTTCTATATTCTTCTGATGCTTGGGAATTAGCTCCTCCTTCAGCTTTTTGCCTTCTTCAGTAAGCTTAATCAACCACACGCGCCTGTCGTCCTTGCAGTGTACGCGGTAAACCCAGTTGTTTTGCTCCATGCGGTCAATTAATCCCGTCATGTTGCTGGCGTTACAGTTGAGCTCCTTTGCCAGCTCATGGCTGGGAATACCTTCGTCGCCAATGTGGTACAGCGCATGAAACTGGGGCCAAGTAATGCCGTTATCCGCCAGCTTGTTGTGCAGTTCCCTTTTAATGGTATTGTGAGCATCCCTCAAAGCCTTATAAACTTCCAGCTCAAGAGAACCGTTCACCTAAATCACCTCCGTTAGATTTAATTGTCATCTGTCTCAACGCTTGAGTATATCCTACAAAGTGAACATCATGGCCATCTTTGGTCACATGGCAAATAAGCAGAGTTATCATTAAATTTCCCAAATATTTCATATCTAAATTATATAGCACTTAAATAATTGAGTCAATAATTTCCCTCGAAACAGAAGAAAAAATCCAAAAATATGCAATCCTGTCGGCTGCAACACGACACAAAAAAATAAAAACCACTTGCCACTCTCAGGTGGTTTTATTTATGGTAGAGCTGAACCGATGTAGATCGCAATATTAAAATGCAAACCAAACTATCTGTTGCCTTCGATGGCTCATCTCACAAGTCTGGTGCAAGCCATTACGGCACCAAAATATGTGAAAATGCCATTTAAAAAGTTTATGAGAAAAATTTTAGTTGTTCACCACTAGCCGATGTGGTCCCGCAAGATGAATTCTTTATCATTTTGATTTCATTAATCGAACCGTGCGTTAAAATTTTGGCTTTATTTTCGCAAAGTAAATCTTTATTTAAGCCAAATTTTTTATTATCTTCATCCCTATCCTTATTAAACATTACATAGCGCTCTACTCCGTATTTCTCTGCGGCTTCCATCGCATGACGTGAACCGCTATCCCCTTCCCCTTTTCTATAGCTAGCAATTAAAATAACAGCCTTTGAAAACATGGCCTGTAACCTATCCCGTGAAACCAGTCGATTAGTCATTTCATACTTAGATGAAGCATCTTTGTAGTACTCCGAAATCAACAATCCCCCTTTCTTTACTATTTCATCCGCCAACCCTCTATTCTCCGCCGGAAACACCTTGTTTACCTGAGAAGGCAGAACCGCTATCGTCTTTCCCCCTTTTTCCAAACAGATCTTATGTGCAACCGTATCGCATCCCTTAGCTAGACCACTCACTACTACAAGACCATTTTCAACAAGTTTTTCAACTATCATCTTTTCCCGCCTTATTATCTCCTCATCCGGATCCACAAGACCTATTACTGCTACATTACTGTTTAAATTCTGCAGCAGCGATAAATCACCTTTGTAAAACAACAAAAAAGGCTTCTCCCCCTTATTTTTAACCGTTGAGCAAATATATGGAAAATCCTTGTCAAACGAGCAAACAATTCCTCCCTCGTCTGCCAATTCCAAATCAAATCTAATCCTCTCCGCCATCTCAATAACTCTCTCGTCATTTGCGACTTCGTTCTCAAACTTCTCCCTATCAGCATATTGTTTCCAGAACTGTGCATTTGTCTTTATAATACCGCATTCCTTTGCCGCCAGCACTTTTAATGCAACCTCTGAGTACCTCATACTTCCCTCCCCTAAGTGTTTTTGCTACAAACTGGATAAAATATCACTTCTTCTCCAGTTCTTAACCTTGCTTTAATAAAGTCATTATTTATACTTAATATATTCTTTATTGTGTGACCCACTGCATAAAATACCACTTCTTGGGCACCACTGTCAAACAATGCTTGAATACAATCTTCGTCTACGTTGACATCTTTTGTATATATATCATCGATAAGTATAATGTTTTTGCCTTTTATCTTGTCTCTATATATTTTGCACGTATCCTTTGTTATCCCCGGATACGGCTCAGGCCCATCATTTGGAATGCTCATTTGCCTTTTAATGTGAGTCGTTTTGGTATTCACCATCCTCTTAATATAATCAGTTCCGTCAGCAACCCCTGGAATACAATTAGCAGCGATTTTAACTGCTTCCAAAAACATCAACTGCGTCGGACTATAATAGCTCAAAGCCTTCGCCCTTGGAACACAAACGATCAGGCTTTCTAAAAAACCGGTCTTCTCCAGAATGATCGGAATATCCTTCATCAATATTTTTACGACTTCATCCCTGGCAATGAGTAAATTGTTATAAAGCTCTTCATTAAAAGTATTTTTTAGCGTGTTTAAAAAGTCCGGATTCCCCGGCACCTTATACCCAAAATAAAACTGATGACAAAATCCAAAGGTGTCTCTTTTTAGATAATCATTTCTTCTTATTTCAAATTTATAAGGCATATTAAATTAACCTCCTCGTTTTGTAGAAACCTTCGAAAAGTTCGAAAACTTCATTTTAAAATGTTTGCAAATTTTCTCTTGAAATTTTATCCCTTAATTATTACAGCAGGTTACCGTGATGTCCCCTGCTCAACAATCGAATGATAAGCAGATAATTTATTTCACCTACAGACCCTTCACATTCCAACACATACACTACAGTATCCACTGGTTCGTTAAGATTCCACATCGCCTCCTCTTCTGAGACCGTCAACCCACTATGCGCTTTCTTCGTCTTCCGAGACTCCATTTCTTTTCCCGTGGGATAACCTGCTTCCGAGGTTGTCTGCAACCTTTGCACATCTTCCAATACAATTTAACTTTTTAACTTTCATCGCCTCCCTCAGCACAAAATCTTGTCTTCCACCTTCTTTAGATTCCACCTCACAATGCATGCACTTGTAGTTCAGCCGGTATTTCCCGCTGCCGAACACATAGGAGACTTCCACTGCCCAATTATCGCCTATGTCGGGCACACGCAAAAAGCGGCCTAAAATTTAGGCCACTTTTCTCTTTTTACTCCTTATACGTGGGTCAAAAACACTGCGGCGCCGTAGGCATATTTGGAGTAAAGACGTTTCCGTCCCCTATACGTGGGTCAAAAACCGTTAAAAAATACAAACACAGTGCGGTCTTCGAAGTATAATATCACTCTCTTTTGTCGTCGACTTCCAATAATGCAAAAACCTTTTGAGATAGACGACAATTTTCCCTTATACCTTTCTTTCTACATTATTTCAAAAACTCCTACATAACAAAATTAAAATTTTTATCCAACCTATTGTTAATCAATGTTTTATTCCTACACGTCCAAAATCTCAATCAAAAAAGCTTATCTGTCCATCAGTAAAGCTCTTCACCTTTCTCTCGATAACAACATCTTCGGGTTCTAAATTCCCCACAAGCATGGGTGAAGCAGGGTCATGCATCTTAACATTGCTACTGACCGCTTTGCTGCTGTAATTGGCATAGCAATATAAACATCCATGCCTACAGGTGTTGTAAACACCTATGTCCACGCTTTCCACACAGCCACATGCTGCCCTTTGATTTTTATCCTTCTTAGCGTTTATCCTGCGGCCACTTATTCGGCTTATGAGGTCATCGTCGATGCATTTGCCATGGTGAATGCTCAAATGAGAGAGCTCGATTTCTTCACAGCAAGTCTGAACCTCTATCCCGTACTTATTAGCAATCTCAACGATAGCACCGGCTATATCCACCATTTGAGCATGGCTTACGTCGCGCATGTTCAAACCCCTGGTGTTGCGCTCGGTTTTCTTGTACATATCCACAAAACTTATGGTACAGCGTCTGGTATAACCGCTCAAGCAAGAGACAATATCCCTAAACCTTTTGCAGTGAAATTCCAAATCTATATCACTCGACAGTATTATCGGGTCATACCTCCATATTACCCTTTCATTGCCTACTTTTTGAGAAAGCTTCTGAAAGGATTGTATAATTTTCTCTTTAGACGGCACGTTAGGCTCCAATCTCCTATTATATCCTGTTATGGTGACATGAAAATAATAAAAATAATCATCCAGCATATCGAGTCGATCCAGTATATTTGTTGGATCCTTTGTCCAAAACACTATACAGTCTATATCTGAAGGATTCAAATATATTTTGCTTACCTGATGATAGTTCATGGGATTGCGCACAAGAACGTACCCCTCTTTTAACCTATTAAAAAACCAATCCAGATAGAAAGCAACGATGTCTGTCCTGCGACTCACACTCAAGATCATATGTCATTTACCTCTTAATACTCAATTTTGATTTCGGTATTGTCCTGTATCTCAAGCCTAGGTATGTGGAAAAATATTGTGTACCCTCGAGCACCTTAACTTTTTTCAAAGCGATTTTTTCGGCCGCAATTAACGGCAGGCTCAACCCCTTCTTTATGAGCAGCTCCTTAGCCACAGGCTCTACCCATACTGCCAAATCGTCGTCAATCCCTATATCCAGACTTCCATCACAAAGCGAGATTTTTATCGTGTCTCCTCTATCAATAACCGTTCTTATAACAGCTTTAACATTCACCGTCTGATCAATATACTTTTGCAAATCTTTAAGCTGAACGTAAAATTTGCAGTTGTTGTCCTCCACTATATACTTTGTAGCCCCGTCCTTCCGCAAAATTACATAATTGAAGGGGACATCGTGTCGACCACCATTTTACAAACCGTATTTCCTTAAAAACTTATATATCAGGGATATTCCCCAAAAGCATCGGACCATGTTAAAGCAAGTACAGTAATACTCCATTTTACGAGTTTTATACATGATAAAAAACTGGTAATCTCATTGTGATTATCAAAAACATCTTTTACAACGTCTATCCATCCATGCTCAGAAAGAAAAAAGTAGGCTTCTCCTCTTAGATAAAAAATAAGAGTCTGGACGAATAAAAACGTATCATCCAGACCTACATCCGAAAAGTTATTGTTCACGAAAAACAAAATAGAATCCACTTTATTGTGAATTTGAATGGTGGAGCTGAAGGGATTTGAACCCTCGACCCCCACAATGCGAGTGTGGTGCTCTCCCGCTGAGCTACAGCCCCCCAGCATTTATAATTATATTCGGTTTCCATCAAAAATTCAAGTTAAAATTTAGCTCCTCATTTTCTATACCCTCACTCTATTTTCCCACAGCACTTCTTGTACTTTTTACCGCTGCCGCAGGGGCATGGGTCATTTCGCCCTACCTTAGGCTGTTCTCTGACATAAGGCTTATCAGAGCTATACCATGGTTCAACATAATCCTCATCATCTTCTAAATCTTCCTGGCCTTCATCCAGCAAACTTTTAAACAGGTTAAACACACCCATATATCGGCGTTCTTCCCTTTGATATCTGCGCAGCATTTTATTACGTTGATAAGGATTTTCCATCGCTACAAAGAAATCCTTTTTTACAGCATAAAGTTCCGGGTATTCCTCTTTTAAATGAAGTATAGATTTCATATGCAAATTAATATTGTTGAGAAGTCTATACTCCATAAAAAACTGCGCCATCTCGTGTGGGAAAGTATCACCCATAAAATCATCTGGCATTATCTCCAAAGCAATAAAATCAACAACTACCCTATCGAGCTTAGGGTCATCATATGCAGCCTCTAATATCTTTTTCAGTTCACCAAACCTGTCCAACCTACGTTTATACTCCAATAACCCCTCATCATTGGGAATTATCAATATCGTCTTATCGATAACGGCCCTTGCCACGTCAATCATATCGTTTTGCACAAGAACACGGCCGAGTTCAGCCATTGCCCAACCTATTGCTTCTCTTATATCCTCACGTTCTATAGCAAGCTTGCTCAGCTCTTCCAGGTGTGTGTCGAATACATCCATATTATCAGTCAATATGTCATTCTGTATTATGTTAAAATACAGAGATACGCTATCCCATCCTTTTTCTCGCGCCTTTTCCAATGCGCTTATTAAAACTTGCCGCTGCCTATCGTAATCCTTGGCTAAATAATACGCCTCTGCCAACCCCAGCCAAATAGCTAGGTTATCCTCATCCAGTTCTATGGCCTTTTTAAAGGCATTTAAAGCCTTTTTATGCCAACCTCGCTCCAGATATGCATTGGCTAAACTGCTGACAAATGATGCATTATCAGGGTGTTTCCTGACTAAATCTTCAAAAACGTTTATCGCCTTTACAGTATTGCCGTTTTGAAGGTAAGCCTCTCCTAACAATTCCTGTACGATAGAGAGATTTGGAACCCTTTTGATTATTTCTTCAAGCCCATTGATAGCTTCTTCATAATCCCCCTCTTCAAAAGACTTACGGCAATACTCATAAACATTACGAATAACTGGATCCATGGTCATAATAGAGTCATATTCGCTGCGCGTCTGTTCGTTCGACAAAACCTCATAGGCCTCTCGAATCTCCATAAATTCCTCAGGAAAGCGCTCTGGGTCATACTTTCTCACCAGAGAAAAATATGCTTTTTTAATCTGCGCCTGCGATGCATTAGCAGGCACATTAAGAATTTGATAATAATCTTTCATCCCTCAATCCCCTCTTACCTTTTATTTAAAAACTTTTCCCACCAATCAACCAAGAAGCCTTTTTTGTTAGATATACGCACACTTTCAGCAACATATCTCGTTGAACAGGGATTATCCTGATCCAGGCTTAACGCCATCTCCCACTTTGACCGGGCTCGCCGGAATTTACCCCTTCCATATAGGCATAAACCTAGCAAATTAAGCGGGTAAACAAATGATGACCCGAGAAACTTATTGCCATTAATTATCCTTATAGCCTGGCTATATTTCCCTGATAGAGCCAATTTCAAAGCAAGGTGGTACTGTTTTTGAAGGGATTTAAACTCATCACTTTCCATATCATTCAAGTACCGAACCGCGGGATTGGTTTCAGGGTTAATAATGAGGCTCTTTTGCCATGCCTTCCTTGCCTTATCAAAATCTCCAAGGCGGTATCTGCACAGTCCCAGCACATTCCATGCCTTCCAATTGCTTTGGTCAAATACAACCGCCTTCTCCAGCACTTCTATCGCGCTGGAAATTCTATTTTCTAAAGCCAAACTTAAGCCCAATCTGTAATATTTGTTACTTAAATCCTCAAACATTACCCTTCATCCTCTATATCATATAGTAAATCGCTCAGAGCTTCTGCCAATTCTTCCAATACAACATCATCTTCTTCCTTCAGTAACGCTTTCTTTAAATCTTTCACAGCTCCATCCAATTCTGCAAACAAAGGCGAATCTGGAGCTTCATTTAACAGCCTTTCAGCACGCCTTATAATTCCACGGTACTTTCGAGCTTTAGGAACCTCTTTCCAATTGCTAAGGTCCATCTCTTCCTCCATTTTAACGCCTGTAGTCTCGATTGTGATACCCGCCTTTTTGTTGGTGCTCAGTATGATACCTTCGACATTTAATATCCCGTTAACATCATAGGAAAATCTCACCTTTATTTTCTCCTTAAACGCCGGAGCTGGTGGTATCCCATCAAGAATAAATTTCCCGAGGAAGTTGTTCATCGAGGCTTTCTTGTAATCTCCCTGGTAAACCTTTATTTCCACCTTTTTTTGGTTGTCTACTACTGTGCCGTATATCTTTTCTCTTACAACAGGAATAGTGGTATTTCTCGGAATTATAACATCGTACATATCAGGAACCGGAAACCCTCCAACAAATTCAAGAACCTCTACTCCTAGCGTGTAAGGACATACATCAGTTATCACTATATCCTTTTCGGCAGAAAGCTCTTGATTGATAATGCCTGCCTGAATAGCTGCACCCATGGCAACTGCCAGGTCAGGATCCACAGGAGACACAGGCTGTCGTCCCATCACAGACTCCAAAAATCTTCTAACCAGTGGAATCCTTGTCGAACCCCCAACCATGAAAACCAGATCGATGTCATCCTTTGTTAGCCCCGAATCCCCCAGAGCAATGTTTATGGGTTCAATGGTGGATTCAACGAGGTCTTTTATGAGGTTTTCGAACAGCTCACGCGTTACAACCCTTTCAAGCGCTACGGGTTTGCCCTCTTTTTCAGCAATAAAGGGCAACTCTATCTTATACTGTTCCTGCGTGCTTAAAGCAATTTTACACGCCTCAGCGGCTTCTTTAATCCTGGCTAGTGCCCTTACATCATTGGAAAGGTCTATATCATATTGGGCTTTAAATTCATCTATTAGCCAGTCCATAAGGCGTTGATCAAAATCCTTGCCCCCAAGCTTGTTGTTGCCGCTACTCGCCTTGACCTCCAGCACCCCTTCAAACATCTCCAACACAGTGACATCCAGTGTCCCGCCTCCAAGGTCATAGACAAGAATATATTGATTGTTTTGCATGTGATCAATGCCATAAGCCAGTGCAGCAGCAGTGGGTTCATTTATGATCCTTTCCACCTTGAGCCCGGCCAGATTGCCTGCTTCCACCGTTGCCCTGCGCTGCTCATCGGTAAAATATGCGGGGACAGTAATTACCGCCCTAGTTATCTCCTCACCCAGATAATTTTCTGCGCACTCTTTTAAGTATTTAAGAATAAATGAGGAGATTTGCTGTGGCGTGTATTCTTTACCACCCATGGATACCTTTTGCCCAGAACCCATCAAGCGTTTTACCTCAATAGCCGTGTCCTGTGGGCGAAGCAGCATTTGGTCCCTGGCATCTTGACCAATTAGAAGATTGCCATCCTGGTCAATTCCCACCACCGATGGCGTTATTATCTGGCCTTTCGAATTGGGAATAACCTTCGGTTTGCCATCTTCCAGTATAGCCACTTCGGACGTCGATGTCCCCAAATCAATCCCTATTATCCTGCTCATAAAGTTGTACTCCTTCCTCTGTATTATCGGTTTGGCTTTGGTTTAAGGCTCGTCCCTCATGTTCCTCTGATGTCTGATTGACAACTACTCGTGCTTTTCTTATTATTTCCCCATTATACATGTAACCACTCCTGATAACATCCACAATCTGTCCATTTGGAATGTCAGGAAGCTGTCTTATCTCTTCAACCGCATAAAGCTGAGGTACAAAGAGCTCTCCTATGCCTTCAATCCTCACAATACCATTTTGCTTCAGTATAATGTCCGTCCTATTCCATTGCATGGTCATCTGCTCTTTCCACGACTCATCGCCGTATTTCAATGCATATCTGTACAAATCTTCATATGAGTCAAGTACACTTAACAAAACCGCTACCAGTTTTTTTACTTCCATATCCTTCATTCTGTTTTGTTGTTGTAGAAAAACACATCCCTTATGGAAGTTCTCTTGCTCTTCAAGAGTCATCATGATTTCATCTAACTGATGGGAGTACTTATACTGCTCTTTCCCCAATTTTTTTAACACCTTGTTAAATTCGCCAATGACGTCAGCAAGGCCACAAAACCGATCAAGAGAATCTTCTTGCAAATCTTCAACAAATTCTTGTAACTCTTTTGCTACATCAATCATGCCAAACTCTCCCCAACAAAACCTTCCCTCAAGTTATACCATTTTAGGTTTCCAATCGGCTTATTCAATCAATTTAATAATACCACTTAACAGTTAGCACGTCCAGAAAAAACTTTGACTTCACCAGTACCTTCACAATTTACAACTATTTCCACTTGTTTGAATTCCCTGTAGTACTCCACCAGTTCCCGGGCTGAACAAATGGGATAAGGTAAACATATCCCTGCCCTGCCCACATCCTGTGGCTGGTGTGCATCCGAGCCGGCAATCATAAAAAGACCGTTTTGTGTCGCAAACTCATAGGCCAGGTCGTTGTGGGAATCGTGACGGGGATTGCCGTTGAACACCTCCACACCATGAAGAAAAGCGGGATCAGCTGGCCTCATCCCCGCCCTGAACGGATGTGCCTGGAATATAAGTATGTTGTGGTGGTGTATCAGTTTTTTAAAGCTTTCTAGCGTATATCTATAAAGCTCGGGATTCTCGACGAGAAAATCCTCATCTATTCCGTATACTAGATAATCCTCTACGCCGTCATGAAAGCGCAGCTCCATGCCCAGCATAACATTCAGGCCTAGACGCTTCCCTTCTTCCAGTGCCGCTCTATATCCCGACAGAAACTTCTGCACTTTGGCCTCCCATGGCTGATCCCCAAGTAACTCGAAATAGCCGTCGTAATAGTGGTCGGTTATGATTATACCCTGATAGCCGGCGTCCTTGTAATATCGCACCATCTCCCCCGCCGAAACCTTGCCACACGAGCTTACCTCCGAGGTATGCACATGGGTATCAATCAAAAACGATTGTCCTTTCAACTGCATCGTCTCCTTTTTTTCAACAGGAATTTATTAACCTTCTTGATAAGTTCAACACACGCATCTTATTATAATAAAAAAACACTCCCTATTCAATGATTCTCAAACTCCTTCAAAATTTAGAAATATAATACCAACTGTAAAAAGTATAAGAGTAATATTCACTTTTTATCCATGGTTCACATAACTTGATTATAGAGGAGGTGTTTTCCATGAGCATGCCTACAATTCCTGATATTAAACCCAAAATAGAAATATCTATTGAAGAAACAATTAAGCTGTTGCTGGCTTCAATCGCCCTTGAAGAACTCAGCCTTGCGCACATTATGAATGCAGAAGCAGAAAAAATTCAAGAAATCATCAAATGTACAGGGGACAAAAAATATAGCGATACAACAGAAGATAAGCTTCATGACCTTTTACTCATAGATAAAAGCGTGGATAAAATGCTAAAGGACATCATAAAGAAGGAAATGTTATTGGAGTTCAAATTTGAAAATATACTCGAGCTATGCAAAACTTACAAAGAAAAAGACAGGTGTAAAGACAAAGACGATTAAGCTGTATTTTTAAGACAAAGCCTTGTTTATAAACAAAGCTTTCTTTATCTGCATGTCTGTGCGCTATTCGTACTTAAGTTCCTTTAAAAGCTCATCCTTATCAACTATGGGAGCCGTGCAGGCAAAATTTTTGCATATATAAGCGGTAGGTTTACCATCTATCGGTTTTTGGTCCTTTACATATGGCACCAACTGCTCCAATTGCCTTCCCTCTTCATCATCTGTATGCAAAAGGCTCACAGCATGAGGTGTGAACACAGAATTATAAGCCTTGATCATGTCCATAAGGTCCTGATCTTCTTTAGAACCGGCGAAAACTATCTCCCTAGTGGGGTACAGCGCAAACATGGCCGCCATCATAAAATAAGTATGAGCAGCAGGGTATTGCTTAACAATACTTGCAAAGGCCTTAAGCTGCCTTATCGCCATGTCTTCCAGGCCCTGGTCTCCTGTCAATCTTGCCAGCCTTAACAGGTTCATAGCCGCAACTGAGTTTCCAGACGGCAAGGCCCCATCATAAACCTCTTTCGGGCGCGCAATTAGCTGCTCGCCATCGCTGCCGTACAGAAAAAAGCCACCCCTATCGGAATCCCAGAACAGGCGAATCATCTGCTGGTTTTCCCTGATGGCATATTGCAAATAAACCGGTTTGTATGCGGCCTCATAAAGCTCAATCAATCCCCATATCAGATAGGCATAATCATCCAGATAAGCCGGATATGCCGTCTCGCCATGTCGATAGCGGGCCAGCAGCCTGCCGCTTTTATCCACAAGTTTATGGAATACAAACTCTGCTGCCCTTTCGGCCGCCTGTATATAGCGTTGGTCTTGCAGTATCCTGCCGCCCATGGCCATGGCAGCTATCATCAAGCCGTTCCACGAGGTCAAAATCTTATCATCCTTAAAAGGACGAACGCGCTGTTCTCGACGCATAAACACCCTTTGACGTAGAGAAGCAATCAATTCTTCATCTTCATTTACGGGTGCTGATGTGTGGATGCGGTTTGGAATGCTTCTCCCCTCAAAATTCCCTTCATCTGTGATGCCATAATAATCGCAAAACATCTGCCCTTCTTTTTCTCCCAAAACGTCTTTTATCTCGTCTGGCGTCCAGAGATAAAACTTCCCTTCTTCTCCTTCAGAATCAGCATCCTCAGCCGAATAAAATCCCCCTTCAGGCGATGTCATATCCCTGAGAACATAGGTAAATATTTTCTTTGCCACTTCAGCATACATATCCTTTTTGGTGCATAAATAAGCCTCCAGATAGGCAATGGCCAACAGCGCATTGTCATACAGCATTTTTTCAAAATGGGGTACCAACCACTTTCTGTCGGTGGAATAGCGCGAAAATCCGTATCCTATATGGTCGAATATACCTCCCCTATACATCGCATCCAGGGTCTTTTCAACCATTTCCAAAGCCTTCCGTTCACCGGTCATTTTCCAGTACCGCATGAGAAAATAAAGATTGTGTGGTATGGGAAATTTAGGCGCAGGACCGAATCCACCGTATATCGGGTCAAATGAGCGCTTAAGCCCTCTATAGGCCTCGTGCACGTCCTCTTTCGTCAAATCGTTCTCTCGAGAATCCAGTGTAAACTGATCCTGCAAGGCTTCAACGATCTTATTCCCCGATTCAATAAGGCCTTGCCTGTTGGTCCTCCAGGCCTGGGCCACCGCTTTCAATATATCGATAAGGCCCGGCATGCCCATACGTCCGTGTTTAGGAAAATAGGTCCCCGCATAAAAAGGCTTTTGAGCAGGCGTCATTATAATGGTCAGGGGCCATCCTCCATGGCCGGTAAGGGCCTGGCATACCGTCATGTATATGTGATCTATGTCCGGCCTTTCTTCCCTGTCCACCTTTATGGATACAAAATTTTCGTTGAGTATATCGGCCACTTCCTGGTCCTCAAAGGATTCCCTTTCCATCACATGGCACCAATGGCAAGTACTGTACCCTATGGATAGAAATATAGGCTTATCTTCCCGCTTTGCCTTATCAAAAGCCTCCTTACACCACGGGTACCAGTCCACAGGATTGTAAGCATGCTGAAGCAAATACGGAGATTTTTCCAAAATAAGCCTGTTTGGTTTACGGTTTTTCTCTTCCACGTCGACTTCCTTTCATATTAAAATAAAGCAATCACCTTTATTTTTATCTTCTACAGCGTTTCTTATGCTTTTTCTGGTATTATCCCAGTAACAAGCATCCTTTTAGTGAAACGGGAGCTTGCCAGAATAAGATCAATAAAAATGAGGTACCATCTAAAAGCTATTTAAATCCTCCTTTTCAATTCCATTGTATAGTATGTTGTCCACTATATTGATAAACTATTCCCCACCTATAAGTAGGTGGGGCTTGGTGAGAAGTTTGGTAGCATAAAGTTACTCTTAATTATTCTCATAGGACAACATACACCTATTGCTGATTATCTGCCGAATGGCAGACTCACCAGATACTTTAATTCCTGAACATTTGCCTTTACCCACAATTTATATCCGCCTTGCAGAAAATTAAATATTCTTCCTTAATTTTCGATAAAGAATATGGCGTCAACAATTATAATCACTTATTGCCGTACACCTGTATAAACCTCTTTAATGAGCGGTCGTATGTACGCTCCACCTCCGGCGGGAACATACATCCCGGCAACTCCTTTCGGCTCCAGTGATAAGAAAGGCACTCGCAGCACTTTCCCTTACGGCTGCAGTAATCATAGCTGCATGTGCAGTTTTTCAAATTGCTGGCCATGTTGCTACAATTTTTGTTTGCCATCTATATCCCCCCTTGATCGTGTTGTAGGGTCTCGAAAAGTCTAAAGTTTTGTTTTGCTTGTTTGCAGGTTCAGCCTTGTTGGATCTTTAACCACTAATTATTTTGCAACGTTACCCTGCAAAACCAATTGTTGTGTCTATGCTCACTCAGCTACTTTCCAAGCAATCTTATGTTGTTAAAACACAATCCATTTCTCCTTGCCATTGCGTGCCATATATCCTTCCAAGCAAACTCATGTTGTTAAAAATAGAAGGTCATCTTCTCTCGGGGACAATCTCTATCCAGTATCCGTCAGGGTCGGCAATGAAGTAAATGCCCATCTTCTTATTTTCATAGCAAATGCAGCCCATTTCTTTATGATGCTGATAGGCTGCTTCAAAGTCATCCACAACAAAAGCCAAGTGTATTTCGTTGTCAGACAGGTCATACGGTTCCTTTCGATCCCGTAACCAGGTAAGCTCTATCTGATGTTCTGTTGTGCCATCTCCCATGAAAACCAGAATAAAGCTTCCATCCTCAGCTTCCTTTCGCCTAAGCTCCTTAAGCCCTAGAGCCTTCTCGTAAAAGGCTATGCTCTTTTCAAGGTCAAGCACGTTGAAATTGGTATGCGCCATCTTGAATTTCATCACTCATCTCTCCCTTTCTTGTATATAATCTTCTGTCCCCTGCGGAACAGGGATACCACTTTTGTTGGCAGGCCTTTCATCCGCTCAGAAAACTGGCGTGTTATATCATATTGGCCCCAGAAATGCATCGGCACAAAGAGTTCAGGCCTCAACCTCCTTATAAAATACTCCCCACCCATATGATAATACTCTTTCAGCCTGGGGTCAACCGGGAAAAAAGCTATATCTATTTGTTCCCCCGCCATTTTCTCGATTTCCCTCTCAAAATTTTCCTTATCCTGCTTGAGTTCCTCAGGTGTCGACTCATAGTACCAGTACCAGCAGTTCAAATCCCCGGCATGGAATATATTGAGCCCATCCACCTCGACCAAAAAGGAAACGCCGATATCGGTAGAGCCATAGGCCTTTATCCACACATCGTCTATATGCAGTATCTTGTATGGGAAAACAACATATGAATTTTCCCCGTTTGGCTTTACCATGCGCTTAATATCGATACTCAAAACATAGACGATATCCGGCCTATCCTTTTGCCAATCGAAGATAACTTTATTGAAATGATCCCCGTGTCCATGGGAAACAAACACCAATATTTTCTTATCTTTATCCAGCTGGTCGGGAGTGACAACGCCGCTTTCAAGGCTCCTTACTTCACCCTCGGGCTTATCACAGGAGTAGTCAAACACCAGGAAATGCTTCGCGGTCTCAACGGCAAAACCGCTGTGATGCAAATACCAGATGTTGGCTTGAGGCGCACTAATGGCACCAATCTCACTCACACTTAAATCCTTTTTCAACTGTTGTTACCTCCTATCAAGTTAGACATTCCTAAATTCCTGTGGTGAAAACCCCGCATATCTTTTAAATACCTTGGAAAAATACCCTGCATCGTTAAATCCAACCATATCAGCAATTTCCTTAACTGTCAAACCAGTAGTTTTAAGCAGATGCTTGGCCTTCTCCAACCTGAGCCTGTTTATATACTGCATTGGCGAGCAACCAAGGTGATCCCGAAAAAATTTTATGAAATAGTTAGGATGAAAATGCACGATCCTGGCAAGGTCATCAATCGTTATATTTTCATTAAGATGAGATTCTATAAAGGTTAACACCTTCCCCAGCTCCTGAGTGGAGGAATAATCATAAAGCTGTATATCGTCCAACGATAGTTTGTCAAAATACCAGGCTATGATCTCCACCATGATTCCTTTAAGCCGCAGAGCATTTGTCACGCCGCCACTCTGGTAAGCATCAACCAAAGCCGCAAAAAGACCTTTAAGTTCTTGATCATCGCCAACATCCACAAACACCGGAGTCCTTACTATATCAAAAAGGTTCATCTCTCCCACTTTTGCCGTGAAATGGCACCAGTATTTTTTGAAGGTGTTCTGGCTTATGGTAGAATACGACTGCACCACACCAGCAGGCATCAAAAACAGCTGTCTGGGCTTAGGATAATACTCATGGCTTCCAATTTTAATCCATCCCTCACCGCCGCATATGTAATAAAATTTGTTGTAGTCGGGTATATAGTCAAAATCAGCCCAGCTTTGAGGACAGTGCGTATAACTTGCTACCTGCACATCTACTTGAAGGTTTGACAGGTAGTTCTTTATAAGCAGCGCCTTGTCATGTTTCACCATACCAACCCTTTATACGCAAAAAGTTAGTTTTGCACAACCAAATATTAAAAATCTCCATTTTTATTATACCACAAATTCAATATAATCTGTTTAGAATTTCGTTATTTGTACTTTGAAAAGGGGGTTAATTGCATGTTAACAGCAAATGAGCGCATCGAATGGTTTGTAAAGGCTCGCTTTGGCATGTTTATCCACTGGGGCATATACGCTATCCCGGCAAGGGGCGAATGGGTAAGGAGCCACGAAAGGCTCTCAATCGAAAACTATCAGCCGTTTTTTGAGGAGTTCAATCCCGTAAACTACAATCCCAAAGAATGGGCGGCCCTGGCAAAAAAAGCCGGTATGAAATATGCTGTTATGACAACAAAACACCATGACGGCTTCTGCCTATTCGACAGCAAGCTCACAGATTACAAGGCAACCAACACCCCTGCAGGCAGGGACCTCATCAAAGAATACGTTGAGGCTTTCAGGAGCGAAGGCCTAAAGGTGGGGTTTTATTATTCCCTGCTTGACTGGCATCATCCCGATTATCCGGCATACGGAGACAGCTTTCACCCCATGAGGGACAATGAAGCCTGGAAGGACAAGAAACACGATTTTTCTCGATACATAGAATACATGCATGGACAGGTAAAGGAGCTCCTCACCAACTACGGAAAAATCGATATAATGTGGTTTGACTTTTCATACAGCAACATGTCGGGCGAAACCTGGAAGGCTACCGAGTTGGTTAAAATGGTCCGCTCGTTGCAGCCTCATATTATAATAGACGACAGGCTGGGCGGTAACATCCGGTCAGCAAATAAAGAAATCTATGCCGGCGACTTTGCCTCCCCCGAACAGATCATACCGCCCGAAGGCGTTGTGGATGAAGCAGGCAATCCCATACCCTGGGAAGCATGCATCACCATGAACAACCACTGGGGATATGCCGCCGCCGATAAGGACTTTAAATCGCCCAAACAGCTTATCAGGGCACTGGTCGAGTGCGTAAGCAAGGGTGGAAACCTCCTGCTCAACGTTGGCCCCAACGCAAAGGGAGAAATCCCAGAGGAGAGCGTCGAGATACTCACCGAGATCGGAAAATGGATGAGCAAAAACGGTGAGAGCATTTATGGCTGCGGCAACGCCGGCCTGCCAAAACCCGAATGGGGACGCTATACAAAGAAAGGCAACAAACTGTATGCACACATATTTGAAAGGGGCATAGGCCCCATCGCCATCCAAGGCATAAAAGGCAAAGTTAAAAGAGCAAGGCTACTTGCCGATGGTTCTGAAGTGAGTCTACAAAAGCCGTGGAACGCACACCATTATGGCGATGCCATATTCCTCAACTTTAGAAGCTCCAAGTTGCCCGATGAGATTGACACCGTCGTAGAACTGGAACTGGAGGAATAACATTAAAGTAGCTACCCTTTTAAGGGGTAGCTACTTTATAACATTATGTACTTTTTGACCCAAATATCCCAAGCATTTGTCATAATTAAAACTATGATATTGCTGAAAAACTCCATTTGCGGAATGCTCGCTGAAATTAGTAACGCTTTGGCTTGCAATTTTTGCATGCGGCAATTGAACATCTTGTTCAATTGCCGCTAAAAATGACGCCCTGTCATTTTTGCTTCAAAATTGCTACGTCTCCAGAGACTGAGCTTTGCAGCTCGCATTCAAGCAAATTTCGTTTTTTGCAGCAAAATTTTACATACATAGAATCAACTATTCTCAAAAAGGATTTTTGAATTTTGGGTCGAATATATTCCTGTATAAAGATTATAAAGGTCATAATATAATCAACTTAAAATCTGTTTTCCCACAAATAACATTTATTTTTAGACTGGAGGTCAACAGCATATGAAAGTAGTAATTATTGGTGGGGGTAGTACATATACACCCGAGCTTATGGAAGGTTTTATACGATTAAGCCACTTGGTACAAGATCTAAGCATCACATTGGTCGATACAGATGTTCAAAAAATGAATACCGTCTATGAATTTTTGAAGCGCATGATTAATGCATCAGATGCGAAGATCGAACTATCAAAAACAACAAATCTTGAAGAGACATTACCCGGTGCAGATTTTGTGATCAACCAGGTCCGTATCGGCGGAAACCGTGCAAGGCTTATGGATGAAACTGTACCGCTACAATTTGGAGTCCTAGGACAAGAAACCACCGGCCCTGGCGGATTTGCAAATGCCCTAAGAACCATACCGGTTGTTTTAAGTATTGCGAAACAGGTCCAGGAGCATTGCCCTAAAGCGTGGTTCATAAACTTTACAAACCCGTCCGGGATTGTGACCGAAGCGCTCTTAAAATACAGCACAGTAAAGGCAATAGGTTTATGCAATTCTCCTATCAACTTTTGCAATATGTTTGCACGGATGTTCGATGTAACAGCAGAAGATGTGTTTCTGGATTACTTCGGGTTAAATCACTTAAGCTTTGTGCGAAAGGTTTTTGTCAATGGAAAAGACGTAACAACTGAAGCTCTAGCCAAATTGCCTCTATCAAACGAAGAACAACGGATTGTCAAATATTTAGGCATGTTTCCCAATTATTATTTAAGGTATTATTATCTACGCGAAGAGAAAGTAAAGGAAGCCATGGAAAAACCCAAGCGTGCAGAAGAAGTTTTAAAAATCGAGCAGGAATTGCTGACACTTTATAAAGATCCAACATTGGCAGAAAAACCTCCACAGCTTTCAAAACGCGGTGGTGCTTTTTATTCTACAGCAGCAGTAAACCTTATTGAACATCTATGTGGCTTTAAACGAGGATTTCAAATCATTAACGTGATGAATAATGGTGCCATAAAGGACTTGCCGGATGATGCTGTAGTCGAAATCCCAGTATATATAGACGGAAGTCTGCTAAAGCCCTACATGATCGGAACACTTCCAACAACCGTACGTGGTACCATTCAAGCTGTCAAGGCTTATGAACAGTTAACTATTGAAGCTGCTATTGAAGGTTCATACAGCAAGGCTGTCATGGCGCTAGCGCAACATCCCTTGGTATCTTCCATATCTCTTGCTGAAAAGATTTTAGATGCATTGATGGATGCCAATGCAGGATTGTTTCCTACTTTGATTTAGAGGAGGTATAGATATGGAATACTTTCTCGGTGTGGATGCCGGTGGAAGTAAAACAGAAGCATTAATCATCGATGAACAAGGTAATAAAATTGGCATAGGACGCTCTGGCCCCGGAAATTACGAAAGTGTTGGCGTTGAAAAGGCCAAAGAAAATTGGCTTTTGGCCATTGAACAGGCAAAATCCGGAATGGAAATAAAACAGTTTAAAGCCGCATGTTTCGGGCTTGCTGGAGCCGATTTCCCTGAGGATTTTGAAATGTTAACGCAGGTTGTGTCTTCACTCGGCATTGCCGACAAGTACCTAGTAGAAAATGATACTGTCATAGCCCTCAGGGCAGGAAGCCCCGAGTTTTGGGGGGTTCTTATTGTCATGGGTAGCGGTACCAACGGCTATGGCAGGAGAAAGGATGGTCGTGATTTCCGCTTTTACGGTGAAGGCTATGCCTTTGGGGATTGGGGCGGTGGGTCATCGGTTGTACAAGAAATGCTCCACATGGCATTTCGCAGCTATGACGGGCGAGGCGACAAGACGCTACTGGAGTCTGAGGTGCTTAGATATTTCGGATACTGCCATTATGATGAGTTTGCCAAAGCTCTATACTACGGAAAAATCCATCGCGAGCAAATCATCCATATGGCACCCCTTCTCTTTGAAGTGGCAGCAAAAGGTGATAAAGTTGCATTAAGCATTGCGTTCAGAGTGTGCGATGAAGCGGTAACTATGGCTAAGACAATTATAAGTAAATTGGAACTGTCGGGGGAAGATATACCGGTGGTGTTAGCAGGAAGTCTCTTCAAAGGAGCCCCCTGGATGGTAGAATACATTTCGTCAAAGTTACATGCTTATGTGCCAGGGACTAAGGTAACACTTTTAGCAACCAAGCCTGTAGTAGGTGCTGCTATACTCGCATGGGAAAGTGTAGGCCGAAAGTGGAGTAAGCCAACTGAAATATACTGAATTCAAGCTTTTAACAGCCACTGAGTCAAGTGTTAACCTGATAATTCTGAAAATAACTGAAAACCTTAAAGTAAGAGGATTGTTAATAGGTGTTTCTGATTAACAATCCTCTTACTTTAGCCTGAATTCTCAAACAACCTTTATTCCACAAATTTCCCACAGCACTTCTTGTACTTTTTACCGCTGCCGCAGGGGCAAGGGTCGTTTCTCCCTACTTTGACCTCACCGGAATATATTTTATTCAGTCGTTCCTTTTCTTTTCTTTCTTCAATCAATTTACCAAGAGCTTCAGCCATGCGTTCCTCAAATTCTTCCTCTATTATTCTTTGAAGATACTCCTTGGATATAACCTTTTTCAATTCCTTTAACTTTTCTTCTTCTTCCTTAATACCTTTATACCATTTATCCATATCGGGATGTTTCAAGCCATGTACCACATGAAGCACATAGGCCGATTCTTCAAGATTTGTGAATTGCCTATCATAACCATGCCACAGCAGGGTCAAAATCATGGGAATAGCATCTACAGAGAAAAGCTTAGACAATCCATAGGCGAGATGTGTTTTCAAAGTAACATCGGTTTCCCTAGGAAAAAGCTTTAGCATGAGCTCTTCGCTTTCCTTTAGCTTTATCTTCTCCAATACTCCAGCTGCATAGATTCTAAAATGAAAATCTTCATTTAAATATTCATTGCCAATAGCTTCCACAACTTCGGCCGTACCAATCCTAACCAAAGCCTCAACGGCACGTTCGCAAAGGAAAGCCGCATCAATTTTAAGAGTTCTGATAAGAAAAGGTATTGACTCTTTTGATTTAAGTTCTCCGGCAAGGACGCTAAGATAAGTATCATCCCAACCGTCATAATCCTCCGGATAGTCGATTTGTATTTTCTCCAAGTATTTATCCGTCGGAAAATCTTTGCGCTTGGCAAGCTCCTTTATTATAATCTCACCATAATTATAATCAAACTCGTCTAAACCTTTACCCAACCCCGACTGGCTGTGTTCCCAAAGTTTTTCCCACAGCTTTTCGGTATCCATAGAGGCAAACAAAAACCTCTTTTCTAAAATGTCGATATACTTTTGCTCCCTCGGGCGAACATCGGGCAATTTTTTCAAAAGCTCTAAATCGGCTTCCACAATTGTCCTGTCCACGTGAAAAACTATATTGGGGTCAGACGGCTCTATCTCCCACAGCCTGCTTAAAGTTTCTTCATTATGAGGAAGATCCGGCATACTGCTCAATATGTCCAAAGCCTCGTCATCATCAACCCCTTTGCTGTATAATTCTAGCAGCATATTGGTAACCTCTATATCGCCAATACCACCTTCAGCGAAAAACTCCATTGCATATTTTCTTACAACTTTTTCTGGATGAAATATAAGGCTTTTTACTTTGGATTTATCGAGCATATTATACACCTCTTTAAAATATAAACTTTTGATTTATACTAAAATTTTAGGGAATTTTACCCTACCAAAAAATAACACCCCTTTACAGCCTAGCAACCATAAAGCCACTGTATGGTACTCTTCCCATCGATAACCACAAATAAAAGCTGGACGTTATCGATATCCCTTTTCAACTTTTTTATTGTATTGATTGGTTGGTCGGACAAAAAGTACATTCCCATCGCGTTCAATAAATTTTTCTTTAAGCCTTTTATAAAACTCAGCGACATTCATTATCACGAGGACACCGTTTACAACATAGTAGGCAACCATGCGATCAAATAGCACACTATATACCTTCTTCGTCCAAATACTCCTTTGTAAGCTTCATACATCAGCTCTCCTGTATATATCTATTCCATCCCTTTCTATGCTTTTTTTGAAGTCATCATTATCCAAACTGTTTACATCAACCACATCGACCTTGTATATCCCGGCTGCACGGTCGATATCGTCAATAAGGCCGGGATAATCTCCTCCATCAGTATATATGGCAATGTCAATATCCGAGTTATAGCGGTAGTCACCCCTGGCTCTTGAACCGAATATAACTGCTCTCTTTACAGCTTTGTGTTTGTCTATCGCTGATACGATCTTTTGGATTATACGCTCTTCAAGACCAAATCTCATTGCTCTATCTCCCTGCTTATTGCTTCTTTTAATTTGCTCATGGCTGGATAATATCTATTTTTCACCTTTTCATAAACGCACCTGGCCGTGTTTTGATCGTAGGTATGTGAGGTAACATTCCTGTCGTCCAGCATCCCAAGCCACACGTCCCCCTCCTCGATCAAGCCGGCAGCAAAAGCCTCCTTAAAAGCCTGCCTTGGCGTCTTGACATCCGCTATGCCGCTGTAAGACATATAAGCCTTGATGAGCTTCCAGGAAAGCTCGTATGTGAATTCAAACCTCTGTATAACTGCATCCAAAACGATATCATCCGATTGATCTCTTTCCAGCGCTTCTTTTAGCCGGTTTAAAGCCTCTGAAAAACCAGCAAGTTTTTCCCTTAACCTCTGTATATCCATAAACACAGCCCTCCACTTTTACTTCTTTACGATAATCCTCAACTTATTCTTATCTCTACCTTCATGTCGTCCGACATCACGTAGGTTTCAACCAGTCTGGCGGCTTTAGAGGAATCATCAGCATCCTTTATCTAAATGACTGTCTCAATAGGATCAAAATTTATAAGCTGACCATATTTCATAATAGGCCATACCCCCTATTTCGTAATGCACGACACCCCATAATTTCTAATCTCATATCTGTGAAAATCCGGATAACCCGGTTTTGCATAAGTCAGCACGCCATCCTGATAACCGCCATCCCATATTACCAGAAGCCTTTTATTCTTTCCGGCCAGCTGTAAAGTCTTTATGACATCAAGCGAATACTCGGCAAATTTTGATAATTAATTGACTGTACGATTGACTTTAAATAGAATTATACTATATCCGCTATCATTTGTGAATAAAATTACGAAATTCAATGCAATACCAGCCAATTAAAGTATCCACTGTTTTTTCGAATCAAAATGAGTTAAAATAGTAGTAATAAAAAAGCAAAGGTGAACAGGCATGGACATACAGAGCATAATAGAAAAACTTCAGTCCTATTTCAAAAACCAAGGAGACGTAATAGCGGCCTACCTCTTTGGCTCCACTGTAAAAGGTAAGGCAAGAAAAAATAGCGATGTTGACATAGCGGTTCTATTTGATGGGGAAAGAAGCACAATATACCGATTCCATAGAAAGCTTGAGATAGCCGGGAAACTGGAAGAGCTACTAAACACCAGAGTAGACATTGTAGATCTAGAAAGCGCTGACCCGTTTTTTTTCCACCAAATAATGCTTAATAAGATCCTAGTGGTAGACAAGAATATTGATAAGCGAGTAGTTTTTGAAGTAAAAAAACGCAGGGAATATTTCGATATGCAACCTTTTTATAAGTTGTACTATTCTCAAGCTTTAAAGCGGCTAGAGAAGAAACGGAGGGACATGCACCGTGGTTGAAAAATCGATAATTGCCAGAAGGCTGGCGTACCTGGATGAGTACTGCAGAGACCTTGAGGAGGCAAGAACAAAAGTAAGCTGGGAACAGTTTTTAAATGATAAAGTTGTAAGACGTTACATTGAAAGAACTTTACATATGGCCATTGAAGCGTGCATAGATATAGCAAATCATATAATTTCTTACCACGGCTATAGAGAACCTGAAAGCAACAGGGAGTTATTTCAAATATTGATGGAACAAGGAATTATCCCCAAGGAGCTTGCCGAAAATCTTAAAAAAATGGCCCAGTTTCGTAATATTATAGTACATGATTATATACGAGTACAGCCCGAAATATTATACGCGATTTTGAAAAACAATCTTATAGACATAATTGAATATGCGAATATCGTTAAAGAGAAATTCCTTTGATAACATAGGTGTACCTTTGTCTTTATCTGTATTTTTTATTGGATATAGTATGATTACTACTATACTCAATAGCATGTTTTTGTTTTGTAACACCTTTTTATAATGCAAAGAGGTATGAAATTTGTAATTGAACCGGAGGAGGTTAGATATGAGAAAATGGCTGGCCATAATCATTATAGTACTGTTCATCATTCCCTCTTGTCACAAAGACGTATCAAAATACAAAAATTCAATTACAAGTAATGAGAATAACCTGCTAAACTCAAATGCTTTGAGTAAAACGCCTTATCAACCAAAATCATCTTCTAACACGGCTATTCCCAATCTACAAGGTCAGCAGCATAATATGGACGTAATTATAAATCCGTCGGGAAATACAATAGAAGAGAGGATCAAACCTCCAGAAGGGTTTGAACGCGTAAAAGTAGAAGAGGGGTCATTTGCACATTATTTGAGGACCCTCCCTTTAAAACCTCATGGTTCAAAAGTTAAGTATTACGACGGAAGGGAAAAGGCACATAACGTATACGAAGCGGTAATAGATATGGATATAGGTAAGAAGGACCTGCAGCAATGCGCCGATGCAGTAATTCGATTAAGAGCGGAGTATTTATACAAACAAAAGGAGTATGATAGGATTCATTTTAACTTCACAAACGGCTTTAACGCCGAATTTGTCAAATGGATACACGGCTACAGGATAGTAGTAACTGGCAATAAAGCAAACTGGGTGAAGACCTCTGGCTATTCTGATGATTATAACACTTTTCGGAGATATCTCGATACTGTATTCTCTTATGCAGGCACACTATCTTTATCTAAAGAGATGAAGCCTGTTATGATAGAAGATATGGAAATTGGGGATGTATTCATCCAGGGAGGCAGCCCTGGACACTGTGTCATAGTGGTGGATATGGCCATGCACCCGGAAAATGGAGAAAAGCTGTTTTTGCTGGCTCAAAGCTACATGCCTGCACAGGACATCCACATTTTAAAGAACCCCCAGGATCCGCAAATTAGTCCATGGTATTCCATTAAATTTGGCGATACATTAATCACGCCTGAATGGACATTCAAGAAGACGGACCTTAAGCGTTTTTCAAATTGAATTTTTTCCAGGAAGAATAAAGGGGAATTGTGTAAATGAAAATAGAAGAACTTGATGTGATCAAAACAAAAGATGGAAAAGAAGGAACTGTTGTGCATGTTTTTGATGTAAAAGATTTACCTAAGGCATATGAGATTGAATTTGATAACGGTAAATTAGAAACAATCCCTGAAGAGCAAATCAGCATAATAGTCTGGAAAATGGTAAAACCCTAATAAATGCTCAACCTTTGTAATTATCAGGAGGCTAACATCTCTTCCAGTACCCTCTCATGAATCTCCAGCGCTTTCCTATCCCACAGGACAAAACGGATCACCTTCACCGATTTAAGCGAAGGAACCAGCTCGAATATCGCCTTAAACGCCACGCTGGCTGCCTCCTCCATAGGATATCCGAATATACCGGTTGAAATGGCAGGAAAAGCTATGGAGGTTATGCCGTGCTGTTCAGCTAGCTTCAGTGCGTTCCTATAGCAGTCAGCCAGCAGCTTGTCGGAAGGCTGGTCAACGCCATATACCGGCCCCAAGCAGTGAATGACATAGCGGTTTGGCAGGTTGTGTCCACCGGTTATGACGGCATGTCCAGGCTTTATGGGCGCCAGAGGCCTGCACTCCTCCGCCAGACCAGGCCCGGCTGCCCGATGAATAGCACCGGCCACGCCTCCTCCAGGCATGAGCTGAGCATTAGCTGCATTCACTATTGCATCAAAACCCTCCTGTTTAGTTATATCCCCCTGAACGCACTCGATCTTCACGCCGTGTACCACCTTTTCCATAGACTATCCCTCCAACAAAAAGATTATATATTCAAGTACATCCAAAGAGAGCACAACAGCATGATAAATAAAACTATCAAACACGCTACTTGGCATATTTGTCGATAAGCTCCATTATCTCATTTACCTTTTCCTCACCATGGCCCTCGGTGAATGCCTGTCTGACACAGTGCTTTATGTGCTGGTCTATTATCTTCATATTTGCCTTTTTAAGCAAAGCCTGCACAGCCAGTATCTGCTTGGATATGTCCACGCAGTACCGGTCATCCTCCACCATCTTGATTATGCCGTCTATCTGCCCTCTCGATGTCTTCAAAAGGTTGAGCACCTGCTTTTTGGTCTTAGTATCCATATCATTCACTCCCGCACTTATAAGTCAAATACATTTTACCACATTTTATACCATTTATGAGGCATGACTATCATACTTTTTTCTCAAAAAATAACAGATAAATAACGCATTTTGGCCAGTATTTTAGCATGTTGTAACTTATTATACCAAAAACAAAAAATTAATGAGCCAAAAAATAAAACCTTTTCCTATTGACTTTTTTAATTGCCTGAATTATTCTATAAATAAATTGTAAACTATGGAGGTGTTTGAAGTTGACAATTAGGACCGTAGTGCAAGCTGCCTTGCTGGCAACCATCACAGCTGTTTTGGCCCAGATTGCCATACCCCTTCCAGGAGGTGTACCGTTTACCCTTCAAGTCTTTGGAGTTTTTTTAGGTATATTACTGCTGGGCAAAAAGGCATTCTGGGGAATGCTTACATATTTGCTCCTTGGAGCTATAGGACTGCCGGTATTTGCTCAAGCGCAAGGGGGCATAGGCATCATACTGGGCCCAACTGGCGGATACATTATAGGATTCGTCATAAGTGGATTGGTTGGTGGATACTTTGTGGAGCTGTTCAGGTTCAACCTAACAGGCAAGGTTTCAGGGGTGCTCATCTCCCTCCTCATTATATACTTCCTGGGCACAGTGCAACTAGCTTATGTAACCAAATCATCCATAGATAAAGCCGTGGGAATCGGCGTATTGCCATTCATCCCCTTAGACATATTAAAAGGAGTCATAGCCATCGTTTTGTCAAAATACATAGACAGGGCACTACCCAGGGCAGGTATTAATATCAATGGTTAGATTAAGAGCACACCACCTGCTATGCTTTCTGGGATTTCGCGGCTTAGGCTACAACCACCGGTTTGTTCAAAACTTTTCTCGTATTCGAGCCCAAATTCTCGGGAGCCCTGAGCTTATGCTTAAACTTGAAGTCCACGCAGACGATATCTGCAAAAGTTGTCCTAAATTACACAATGGCATTTGTATTAATAATGATAAAGTAAGAAAAAAGGACGAATTTATAATTGACCTTTTAACCACCGACGAAATTGCCGTAAAAGATGCCTACCAAAGAATAAAAACCCTGGAAGAAGAGAGATTTAAAAACTTGTGTCAAAACTGTGAGTGGTACGACTTGGGCTTCTGCCTTGAGGGTTTCCGCAAGATGAAACAAAAGGAAAACTGAATCTTTAACCCGTAAGCTGAAGAGACCCTCCGAGCTTACGGGTTACAATACAACCAATGTCGTGGAAAATAGTAACAGTTTCCGTTAGTTCCCCTTCTGAATATGTGGTTACAATAAACCGATGCCGACAAAAATAAATCGACAAAAACTATTCTATCTTTACAACTTCGTATCCTGCCTCTTCTATTGCATTCTTTATTTCACTATCATCGATCTGGCGGTCTGCTTCAACAATGGCATATTTGCCCTTTAAATCCACGTCAACCGTTTTCACGCCGGATATTTCCTTAAGCGCCTCGGTAACATGGTTTACGCAGTGTTGGCAGGACATTCCCTCTATAAACACCTTCTTCTTCACAGAAACACCCCCTTCCAAAATTTTTTCCAAATCGTTAAGCCTCTTTACTCCTTTGGCACTATTCTTTGATGTCATTCAAAAATCGGTGATACTCCAAAATCAAGCGTTAAACTATCGGCTTAATGCAAATTGTGCATATTAATCCAGTGTGGGCTTAAACCTTCTAAGCCTCAAGGCATTTGTCACAACTGACACCGAACTTAAGGCCATGGCCGCTGCCGCTATCACCGGATTCAGCAGAGGTCCACCGAACAGGTGCAATACGCCGGCTGCTATGGGAATACCAGCAGTGTTGTATGCAAAGGCCCAAAACAAGTTTTGCTTGATGTTTCTGAGAGTGGCCTTGCTAAGCTGAATGGCCGCCGGTACATCCATCAGATCGCTTTTCATAAGCACTATATCGGCCGATTCCATTGCTACATCAGTTCCAGACCCTATGGCAATCCCTACGTCTGCTTGTACCAGAGCAGGAGCGTCATTGATGCCATCACCCACCATTGCGACCTTCCTGCCCTGCTGCTGAAGCTTCTTAACTTCGTTGGCCTTGTCTTGAGGCAGCACTTCGGCCAGCACCATGTCGATACCCACTTGCCTGGCAATGGCTTTGGCGGTTCGAACATTATCGCCCGTTATCATCACTACTCTTATGCCCATCCTGTGCAGATGTCCTACGGCTCTTTTGCTTGAAGGCTTTATGACGTCGGATACCGCTATGATGCCAGCAAGACTGCCATCCACGGCGACAAACATAGGAGTCTTACCCTCTTCGGCCAGCTTGTCGTACTCCTGCTGAAGTGTGACCTCAATATTTCTATCCTCCATGAGTCTCTTATTGCCCAAAAGGACCTGCTTGCCCTGTACAAATACCATAATGCCCTGCCCCGGTATGGCTTCAAAGCTCTCTACTTTAATAAGCTCCATATTCCTTTCCCTGGCGCTGTTTACAACTGCTTCGCCCAGTGGATGCTCGGAGCCCACTTCGGCTGAAGCCGACAAGCGCAGAAGCTCATCCTGGCTGATCAAACCATTGGTTATGATGTCTGTCACCTTTGGCTTGCCCTCAGTGATGGTACCTGTCTTGTCCAGCACCACGGTGTCAATCCTGTGTGCAGTTTCAAGTGCCTCACCGCTCTTTATGAGTATCCCATGCTCGGCCCCTTTGCCGGTTCCCACCATGATGGCGGTAGGGGTCGCAAGCCCAAGGGCGCACGGGCAGGCTATCACCAGTACCGATATGAATATCGTGAGGGCAAAGGCTACCGATTCACCGGCCAGCGCCCATGCAACCGCTGCAATCATGGCTATGGCTATCACCATCGGCACAAAGTATCCGGATATAATATCGGCCAGCTTGGCTATTGGCGCCTTTGACCCTTGTGCTTCCTCCACCAGCTTTATGATCTGGGCCAGCACCGTATCCTTGCCCACCTTTGTTGCCCTCATCTTTATGGTCCCGTTCTTATTTATGCTGCCCCCTATCACCTTGCTACCGGGAACCTTCTCTACAGGAATGCTCTCGCCGGTCAGCATGGATTCATCCACCGAAGTCCTGCCTTCGATAACTTCTCCGTCAACCGGAATTCTGTCACCCGGCCTGACCAATAGTACATCTCCCACTTCAACTTCTTCTACGGGTATGGTGATTTGCTGGTCACCGTGTATAACCACCGCCGTGCTGGGCGAAAGGTCCATAAGCTTTCTTATGGCTTCGGAAGTCTTACCTTTGGCTATCGACTCCAAGTATCTGCCAAGCAAGATCAATGTGATTATCACGCCGGCCGATTCAAAATACAAATTCCGGGTATATTCGGTATACCCTGAGGCTATCTTAAACACGGCATAAATGCCATAGAAGAGTGCCGCGCTGGTACCCACAGCTATCAAAGAATCCATATTGGGATGTCGCCTTACTAGATTGCCAAACCCCACCACATAAATCCTGTAGCCGGCCATTACAATAGGGATGGTAAGCAACAGCTGAACCAGTGCAAAACTTATAGGATGCATATCGGGCATGATAACCTCGGGCAGCGGCAATCCCAGCATATGCCCCATAGCGATGTACAAAAGCGGCACTGCAAATATTATGGATACTGCCAACCTGGCCCTCAAATCTTTAAGCTCCTTTTGACGCCGCAACCTCTCCCGGTCCAGCCGCTGCTCCCCCTCCTCTGCTTCCAGCGGTCTATACCCCGCCTTGATGATTGCCTGTTTTATCTCTGACAACCGTACTATGGCAGGATTATATACTACTTTGGCCTTTTCGGTTGCCAGATTGACGTCTGCCTCATCAACGCCCGGTAGCTTCCTTATTGCCCTTTCAATTGCCTTTGCGCAGGCGGCGCATGTCATCCCGCCTATAGGAATGAGCACTTCTCTCCTGTTTGGCTCATCATCCTGCACTCCATATCCGGCTTTTTCAACTGCTTCTTTTATCCTGAGCAAATCCACTTTGCCCTCATCAAACTCCACCGTTAGCTTTTCGGTGGCAAAATTCACGTTGGCTGACTTTACCCCATCTATTTTGCTAACGCTTCTCTCAATAGCCTTTGCACATGCTGTGCAGGTCATCCCGGTAATGCTGAAGGTTTGCTTTGCCATAAAATTTTCACCTCTTCATTTATTTTATCCCTACGTCAAGTTTTCTCCACGACTGACAACCACAATTACCCCCCACCCTATATGGGGTAGGATGTTAATGTTATTATAATCTTCCTTTTCTATGTTTGTCAATACATGAGTTTAAAGTTATAAAATTTTACACAAAACATGTTTTACAGAACTAAATTTTGTTTATAAAAATAGTTATAGAGTAAATGGGGCACAGAGGAAGGTGATATCATTTCTACCAAGCGGAGGCCCGAACTAGAAATCAACATTGAGGAGATAGATACGTGGTAAATTGGATTGTAACTCATATTGGAGGGGCCGATGCCGAATTTGCTGCTCATGTTAAATCCTTGAAAATCAGGGATAAACAGCACTGACTTTTGTCCCAATTAAATTTAATATAAATTAAAAAAAACCAATAACAATTGCAAGGAGGGAATAATGTAAGATGTATTACAGGGAATTTGGAAATTTAGGGTTTAAAGTTTCAACGTTTGGCATGGGTTGCATGCGGTTACCTCTTCAAACACAGCCCGATGGTTCAAAAGATTACTCAGCTATTGACGAAGACGAGGCTATCAAGATGATTAGGTATGCAATAGACAACGGCGTCAATTACATAGATACCGCTTACCCCTATCACGGCGGCAATAGCGAAATAGTGGTAGGCAAAGCTTTGAAAGATGGATACCGTGAAAGGGTGAAACTCGCTACCAAACTTCCTATGTGGAAAGTGGAATCCTACGAAGATTGTGAAAAACTACTGGACGAACAATTATCAAAACTTCAGGTTGACTATATTGACTTCTATTTGCTGCACGCCCTGGATAAGGAACGATGGGAAAAAGTGGAAAAATTTAACATATTGAAGTTCCTCGATAAAGCTGTCGAGTCTGGAAAGATAAAATATCCCGGCTTTTCATTCCATGACCAGTTGCCTATATTTAAGGTGATAATAGACGCATATGACTGGAAGATGTGCCAGATTCAGCTCAATTTCCTGGACGAAAACTATCAGGCAGGAGTAGAAGGCATGCGATATGCCGCCTCCAAAGGAATACCTGTGGTGATAATGGAGCCGTTGAAGGGTGGTAGGCTGGCTCATAACATCCCTAAAGACATTCAACAAATATGGGATAGTTTCAGCATAAAACGTTCTCCAGTAGAATGGGCATTCAGATGGCTATACAACTTTCCTGAGGTTACAGTCATCTTAAGCGGCGTTAGCACCATGGAACAGCTGAAGGAAAATATCGAGATATTTAAAAACGCTGCACCCAATTCAATGACACAGGAAGAACTTGAGTTGATTGCCAAGGTAAAAGCCGCTTATGAAAGCAAAATAAAAGTAAGCTGTACATCTTGTAATTACTGCATGCCCTGCCCTTCGGGAATCAATATACCTAGGATCTTTAGCCTGTACAACAACGCTTCCATGTACGATGATATTGAAGGGCAAAGCAGGGAGTATAAGAAACTTATTGAGGAAAAAGCCGATGCCTCCAAATGTGTAGAATGCGGCCAGTGCGAAAGCGCCTGTCCACAGGGTATACCTATAATAGAGAAGCTCAAAGAGGCACATGATGTGCTGACACAAATATCATAAAAATAAAAATCGGGTTTATCGAAAATTCCAGATAAATGTAGGAGCTCCTTTCTGATTATGTTTTCATTCTATTCAGAAAGGAGTTCCGCTATTTTATTCCCCGCCCACCAGCTGTCTTGCGAGAGTAATCGTGCAGTTCTTCTGGGCCAACCAAACTGACCTCCACAAGGAAGTTATAATGTGCCAGCAGTGCGGCCAGTTCATCGCCCATTGTGCGGTATTGGTTTGAAACTAAATTTGTACTCCATAAGACTTAGCAAATTCCGGGTCATAAGGCACCCTTCTGCCAGGACAGTTCTCCCTCCTGCACAGCTTACAATTCTCAAAACCAACCTCGGTGGCAAAGCGTATACCAGATACAGATTTCATGGGCAGCATTAAATAACTTTCAGTAAGTTCCACACCTATATACCTCTTGGGGTCATCAAGTATCTGAAAAAGCTGTTTCTGCTGGTTTATTGGCCAATCCTGCAACGAACCAGGGTTCATGCTGGTGGTCTTGCCTGGGCGAAAATTCTCATGAAGATGCCTTTCAAAAGCCTTTAATGCTTCAGCCAAGGCCATTTCTTTAATACCATCTGCCCAATAGCTCTCTAAAATATCGTCTATGCTGTCGGACCATTCATCCAGCTCAGTGCCACAAGTCACGATATAGGGAAATACCTTGTAGACTTGCTCCAGGTTGGTACGAAGTATGCGACTGGTCAGCTTTACCCCATCTACTATTACGAAATCCTCTCCCTTATCTTCTACATAGGCTTCCTTGTACAAAGCTTTTGGCCTACCTATCTTTTCGGCCTGATGTGCAAGTGCTTCTACCTTCGCCGCATCCTGACTACCCGGCTGCAGATGAAATCTTTTAAGCAGCTTGTCAACATCCACCTTCCACGAAATATTATCCAATACTATCAATGCCATATTATATCCCCCATTTTCAAAAATAATCAGAAAAAGAGCATAACCATACACCACACCATAACATACCTTCAACAAAGGGTATAGAGATGTTCTGCGACGATTGTCCAACGCTCTCTCATCTCGCAAAGAACACCACATCACCCAGCGCTGCTCCTGCAGCCTTTGCCACTTCATCACACTTTATTTTGAGTAAAAAGAATACCCTGTCCCGTGCCATTTCATGTTGCTCAAGCGATTCAAAGTTGGCCTGCCCCTTTGATATGACCAGTGGAGCCTTGTACAGCGCATCAGCAAGCTCACGAGACATATGCTTAAAGCTTATGCCCAGAAACCTCGAACCGCTGGTGATGACATTTGCTACTTTATCCATACCCACATAAATAGCGTCTTCCATGGTTGAATCATTGAGCACAGGGCCCTCTTTGACAACGTATGTCACCCTTTTACCCAAATTTACCAGTTCTTCTACCAATATCTTGTCAAATACAATCTCTCCTGCATTGTCACCTAAAAACAACACTTCATCTACCTTCTCCAGTTTTTGCTTAAATCTATGGTAATGGTCTTTTGAAAAGCCAGTATCCAGGCTGTACCGAAGCTCTCCCTCGACATCAAAACTCCTCCTTATGCCAAGGTCAATCACATTCCCTGCCACCGCTATCTTAAGAGCAGCGTACGGCTTGTCTTCATATCCCTCCAGCATTCGCTTCAACTGCGGGTATAATTCAAGTGCCAAGTCATTCGATTGCCTTTTTATCTCTTTATAGGGGTCATCTATCCCCATGAGTTCATATGTCTTCAGAACCACATATGTGGAATTCTCGGCAGGAGTAGCTTCTCTGTCAAGCCCCTTCACATAGTCCATGAGCTTAAAGAGTATCTCGTGTTGAGCGTCTTCGTCAATCCCAGCCATTCTCATACACGACACAGCCTGTTTCAGATAGCAATGCATGCAATCAATTGTAGCTTTCAACCCTCCACTTCCCCCTTTTATATTATATACTCTTTGCGCTTTTTAGGCCTGTTTTCCAGTTCTGCCTTTTTCTCCTCATAGCCTGGACGACCCATCAAAGCGTACGTGGCGTTCTTGCCTTCTTCTACTCCCGGCTGGTCAAACGCATTGATGTTGAGCAGCTCCCCGACAAAGGCCGTTTCAACTTCCAGCAGGTAAAGCAGCTGCCCCACTGTGAAGGCGTTAACCTCGGGCAATATAATAGTCCTATTCATTCGTTTAGCCTTGTAAAGCGCATATTCAGTAGCTGTCTGCTCAGCATGTAAGAGCTGTCCTAGAGTGTGACCTCCCAAAAACGAAACAGCAGGCATGTCATCATATCCTTTAGGTATATCAATCTCACTGCGGAAATTCTCTACTTTTATAAATGTTATGACCTTATCGAAAGGCCCTTCAGTGTACAGCTGTATCTGGGAATGCTGATCAGTGACACCCAGCGCTTTTACAGGAGTTTGACCAACGTATACTTCCCTACCCTCAACGTCGTATTTCTTGCCCAGGCTTTCAGCCCACAGCTGTGCATACCAGTCGGCCATATACTTCAAGGAATCGGCATAGGGCATCATGACCGAGATGTTCTTCCCCTGTTTCATGGCGATATACTGAAGGACAGCTGCCATATAAGCCGGGTTCTCAAATACGTCATCTTTGCTGCACAGCTCATCCATATAAGCTGCCCCTGCCAGCAGCTCCTCGATATCGATACCGCATACAGCCGCCGGTAAAAGCCCAACAGGTGAAAGCTCGGAGAACCTGCCTCCTACACCAGCAGGGATGTAGAAGGTCTTAAATCCTTCCTCCCTGGCTATACGGATGAGATTGCCCTTCTCAGCGTCGGTGGTGGCAATAATTTGCTGGCGGTAGTTGTCACCCACGGCTTCTTTCAGCATATCCCTTACAATCAAAAATTGAGCCATAGTCTCAGACGTACTGCCAGACTTTGTTATCACGTTAAATACCGTGCTCTTCACATCGATTATATCAAAAAGAGCCTTCATACGCTCAGGGTCTATATTATCCACCACATAAAATCTTGGACAACCGTTTCGCCTTTCTTTTGGCAACTCGTTGTAATGTAGGTGATTCAACGCTTGATGTACTGCTATGGGGCCCAAAGCCGACCCGCCTATGCCCAAAACCACAAAGCATTCAAACTTCTTTTTTATATCCTCTGCAGTCGCTAAGATATCCTTGACCACCTCGGCCTGAGTATACGGAAGGTCCATCCACTCGATTTTGCCAGACTTTCTCTTTTCCTTTAAAGCCTCGATAGCAACCTTTACCTTTGGCTGTAATGCAAGGATCTGCTCCTTGTTTATACCGTATTTCTCTCCGAGCATATCCGACATCATGTTGTTGTAGTCAAACCTGATTCTCATATTTGCTCTCCATCCGGCATCTTCAAACCTTCTCATGAGTATCCTACTCCTTTCATTTATTTTGCTGTTTAAACATAAAACAAAAGTAAGACTCACCAAAAAAGTCATAAGCCCAAGAGCGCCACCTTATCAAACCATGAATCAGATATAACCTTCCATCAACATCCTATTTTCTACGCTCTTTTGAATAAATTGATGCATCCTAATAAACACCAACGGACTTTCACAGTCAAGGAATATAAAGTGCCCTGATTTAGGGAAATACTGTATCTCCTTATTTTGCCCCAGAAAGCTATCATATATATAAGAGGCACTTTTCCAGTCCACGATATCGTCTTTTTTCCCTTGTATCACCAAAAGAGGGCAGCGTAGCCTGTACAATACTCTTTTGACCTGATTAAGTAGCCTGTTAAACCCCACCAAACGGCACAAGGCTAAGACGATTATTCTGTTAAAATAGGAGTTGCCACCCTTTACACCTTCACGGCATACTGTATCCAAAAATCTTTTGGCATCACTCAGATATATAGGGGTATTTATGGTTATCAAGGCATCTACCATATACCTTTCAGCAAGAAGTATGCCTATCAACCCTCCTACTGATATGCCTATGACCACCACATAATCGTATTGCTTGCAAAAATCCTTAAAATCCCTTTCAGCCCTGTACAGCCACTCCAAATAGGCGTCAACGTTAAACAGCCTTACAGATTCAACTTTTATGCCAATCCCGCAACGGTATGTACTGTAACCCTGTTCCTCAAGATAACTACATAGAGTTTCCACGCCAAATTGGTCACCGTTGATGCCGTGAAGGATAAAACACCCCACCCTGCCGTTTTTATAAAACACCACTGCCGCTGCCCTCCTTCCATTTTAGATTAACCAAACATATTTTAGCATACACAAAAAACGCCTTCTATAGACAATTATTCCCATTTATTCTCCTATGATCTTTACAAGCACACGTTTGCGCCGTTTCCCATCAAACTCGCCGTAAAAGACCTGTTCCCAAGGCCCCAGGTCGAGTTTCCCATCGGTAATCGCCACCACCACCTCCCTACCCATTATGGTGCGCTTCAAATGCGCATCAGCATTATCTTCAAACACGTTATGCCTATACTGTGAATATGGTTTCTCGGGGGCCAATTTTTCCAGCCATTCCTCAAAGTCCTGATGAAGCCCTGGTTCATCATCGTTTATGAACACGCTAGCGGTGATGTGCATGGCATTGCACAACAACAAACCTTCCTTTATCCCGCTCTCCCTCACGCACTCTTCCAAGATAGGGGTAATATTTATGAAATCGCGCCGCTTGTTTACCTCAAACCAAAGCTCTTTCCTATAACTTTTCACTTTCTTCCAACCCTCCCTCCTCATCCTTAGTTTCTGTCTTTCATGTTTTTACCATTCATTTGCCATCCACCGTACCCGCCATTTTGTCCCCTTATAACTAGCTATGACCGCCCCGTGAAAGTCATTTCGCAGCACCCTTATTCCTCTATCCTCCAACCTCTGTATCACGTCTGGATGTGGATGCCCAAAAGCGTTTTTCCCCACCTGTATAACTGCCAACTTAGGCTTTAAAACCTCCAACCATTCGTGAGTAGAGGAGGTGTTGCTACCATGGTGAGCTACCTTCAATATATCTATCGGCATATTCCACTTCATTGTCAAGTATTTTTCCACATCGGCTTCTATATCCCCTGTAAACAGCACAGCGGCATCGCGATAGCGAAGCAAGACTACCAACGAACGATTGTTATCGCCCCTCTCAAATAATGCTTCAGGCTGCTTCCCCTCTGCATCAGGATACACCACATCGAGCCTAACATCCTTACCAACCTTATACGATAAGCCAGAATAAGCATACACATTTTTAATACCTTTCTCCCGCACCAACTCCTTAAGGCGTATGTAGTTATCGCTTTTCTCCCCAGGCGGATACTCCATAAAAGCCTTCACAGATATGTTTTCTAGCACCGCAATCAACCCACCTATGTGGTCATCATGGGCATGGGACATGACCACCAAGTCAAGGTCCCCCACGCCATTCTTCAGCAAAAACGGAACCACGATGTCCTCACCTACGTCAAAGGTACCTGTATAATCTTCACTTTTTCCTCCTCCATCTATCAAAATGTGCTTTTCATCAGGAGTCCGTATGTATATGCAGTCGCCCTGGCCTACATCTAAAAACACCACCTCTAGGTCATTATCCACCAAAGGGGTCAGCATACCGACTAACAACAACATTATGGCCATCGCCCCGCACCAGAGTAGAGGCTGCTTCATCCATCCCGGCTTCTCCGGCGATAAAAACCAGACGGCCAGGTAATAGCACATCATAAAAAGCAACGAAGGCGATACAACGCGGATAAAAGCCCACGGGATGGCCGTAAAAATCTCATTCCCCTTCACCAACAAAAAGCACAAAAATTTTAGCACCGGCCCAACGAAAACCCCTATACCCGGAACCAGCAAAGCTCCCACCATCAACGCAAAACCAATTAGAATTATAATCCCTGACAGCGGCACCAAAAACAAGTTAGCAATCAAGGCAACTATCGAAAAATTGTTGAAATAATACGCTATGATGGGCCATACCCCTATCTGGGCCGACAGGGTAACCGCTACACCAGCCCCCATCCAGCCGGGCAAAAACCTCAACCACTTTTTAAACCGCTCAGCAAACAAGATGATACCCACAACCGCCCCAAACGAAAGCTGAAACCCCACATCAAACAAGTCCAAAGGCCTAAACAACAATATCAAGAAGGCGGCTAAAAAGAGGTTGTTGAACATATCTGGTTCTCGTCCCACCGCCTTAGCCCCTAGAAGTAAAACGGCCATAACAACAGCCCGTACCACCGATGGAGCAGCACCCACCATGGCACAGTAAAGGCACAAAAGGCATACCTGAAAGATAAATGCCTGCCTTTTTGTAAGGCAAAGCAGCCCAGCAATAGACGACAGGGCAGCCGCAATAAAACCCACATGCAGCCCAGATATGGCAAGCACATGAGAAAGTCCTGTAACCTGAAAGTCCTGCTGTATCTCTGAAGGCAGCAACCACTTCTGACCCAACAGCATGGTCTTTACCAGAGCACCCTCATCCCCACCCACATATCTGTCAAACACAACCTCAGTTCGGTTCTTTAAACCATAAATAAACGATTGCACATATGGGGTGTTACCCACACCCGTCTTTTTTATATTATACGACTTTACCGACATAATGTTATATATCCCGCGCCTTTGCAGGTACGTCCTGTAGTCAAACCCCTTGGGGTTGCGTTGCCCTGGTGGCTCTTCTAGCCTACCCCTTATCTCTACAATATCCCCATAGCTGTAGCTTGGCCTCTCCTTTTGTTGGCCTTCGGGATAAACATTAACCTGAACCTTGGTCTTTACATCTCTCCTATCCCCATCCGCTACAACCGAAAACGTCTCAACCACATATATATTCCGCTGCTCATCATATCTCGGGCTCTCCACAATCTGTCCTCGTATCTCCACAATCTTACCCGTGAAATCCCTTAATGGATTTAAGATATTCTGCTTTGCGAGTACAGCTAGAATACCCAACAGGCCAAACAAGACCAATAGGGGTATAAGGCCAGTATCGTTTTTACGTTTCCTCACCCAGGCAATAGCGGCTACCAGGACGGCTACCACAATTACAACCAACGCAAATTCTTTGCCAAGCCTTGTTCCCACCACAATCCCAACGATATAGGCCGATGTCAGCCATATCGCTGGCCGTTTCACCCAAACCGTCAAGGCCCATAAAACCCCTTCCATCCATTTTGGTAATGCCAAAATAATATGTCTTTGCCCCTCTTTTATACACCAAAATCGGATTTTAGCTGATTATATACAAAACAAGCTGTTCCTCATAACACACGCTCTTTCACGCAAAGATAGGTCTTATACCTCGTACTCCTTCATTTCCTGGGCAATGAATGCTGCTGGATAGAGGGCTGCAGCCTCAGCCAATACATCGTTTTCATCGTACCACGGCCATATATGGGAAAGCATGAGCTGCTTTACATTGGCCTTGGCAGCTATAAGCCCAACCTCCCGCGCCGTAAGATGTGGCACGTTTGGGCTGGTCTTATCCTTCTCCAGTAATCCCGCATCGGCAATGAGGAGGTCAGCTTCGCTGGCAAAGGTTTCTACCCTTTCGTTATAATTAGTATCGCCGGTGTATACTACTGTTTTATTTCCCCCTGTAATTTTCATCCCAAAACTCTGGACCGGGTGTGTCATTTCCTGGAAATAAAACGACAAGTCTCCTATTTGAAGCTGCATACCATTTTGAATGGCGTGTATATCAAATACATTTTTGAAAAACATCCTCTCATATTCATCTTTGGGATTCTCGGGAAGATACACAGGAAAAGGTTTGGGCTCTCTGAGGCCGCGAGCATTTAAAATGTCGAGAGCATAACGCAACACCATAATATCCGACACATGGTCGCTGTGTAGATGTGAGATGACAATGGCATTCAATTTGTCAAGGGGACAAATCTGCTGAAGTCGGCTAAGCACCCCGTTGCCGCATTCCACCAACACCCTGGTATCTCCCTGCTCCACCAGATATCCCGAGCAGGCCCCCGCTGCAGCCGGAAATGGCCCGTATTTACCAAGCACTGTGACCTTCATGCACATCGCCCTCCTCCCTGGCTTATTTTTCCTCAAAATTCTCTATTATATATCAAATATTAGCATATTTTGCTACACAAGTGAAGGAAAAGGCACCACAAAAAATTTTCAGAAGTTTCGCAAATTAATGAATAAAAACGGCGTAATCCTTTGATATTTAGAGGTTTAGAAAGGATAATACTCGAAATATGTAAATTCCGATT